>DAOUWH010000200.1 GCA_030667205.1 Nitrospirota bacterium | reverse complement strand
CAAGGATTTCCCTGAAATTACTGAAAGTGGCGGCACTTGTGAAGGTTGCCACCGAGATGCGGCCCTCGAGGAGAAACCTCCTGAGGCGCTTGCCCCGGGTGGTGGGCATAATCGCCCTGTAGGCCACCGGGACGTCGATCTCGCCGCCGGCGGCCCTTATGGCATCGGGGAACACCTCCCTTGCCACCTCGGCCCTCGGAAGGAGAAACTTCACCCCCTTCAGGTCGCCGCTGAGGTCCTTTAAAAAAGCCTCGACGAGTCCCTCGGCCCTGAACTTCTCGGGCATGAGGTCCACCCTGATGCCGAACTTCCCGGCCTCGGCGGCGGTCTTTTTGCCGATTGCGCAGACCTTTATGCCTTTTAACTCCCGTATGTCATGGCCGAGGTCCAGGTATCTCGTGAAAAAATACTTCACGCCGTTTGCGCTTGTGAAGACCAGCCAATGGGGGACACGGTCCCCCTGGACTATCCCGTTTATTGCCGTATCCATCGGGCCCCAGTCCCCGGGCGGGACGATCTCGATTGTGGGGAACTCTATGACCTCGGCGCCAAGGTCCTCAAGGGCCTCGAATCCACCGGTATGCTCCCTGGTAACCAGTATCCTCGTCCCGAACATTGGCTTTAGCTCGTACCACTTAAGCGTTTCCCTGAGCCTCACCACCTCTCCCACGACCATCACCGCAGGGGGCTTTATATCACGCTCCTTCACCTGGGCGGCTACAGCCGAAAGATTGCTCGTCAGAGTTGTCTGGTCGGCCCTTGTGCCCCACCTTACGATTGCAACCGGGGTGTCCGGAGACCTCCCGTGCTCGATGAGTTTTTTGGTAACGACTTCTATGTTCTTAACCGCCATCAGAAAGACAATCGTGCCCACCCCCGTGGCGAGCTTGGCCCAGTCTATCGCCGAGTCCTCCTTTGTGGCGTCCTCGTATCCGGGTATCACGGCAAATGAGGAGGAGTACTTCCTGTGGGTAAGGGGAATTCCGGCGTACGCGGGCGCGGCCACTGCAGAGCTCACCCCGGGCACTACCTCGTACTCGATGCCCCCGGCCACAAGGGCCTCGGCCTCCTCGCCGCCACGGCCGAACACAAAGGGGTCGCCGCCCTTCAGGCGCGTGACTACCTTGCCCTCCTTCGCCCTCGCAACAAGGATGGCGTTTATCTCTTCCTGGCCCATCGCGTGGCGCCCGCCGCGCTTTCCGGCGTATATGAACTCTGCCTCGTGGTTTATGTAGTTTAGGACCTGGGCGTTCAGATGGAAGTCATATACGACCACGTCCGACCTCTCAAGGCAGCGCTTTCCCTTTACCGTAAGAAGCCCGATGTCTCCCGGACCCGCGCCGACCAGATATACTTTTCCCGTTTTCCCAGCCATAAGAAATTAATTTTAGCACAAATCCCCCTCGAAACCCCTATTGCCAAAGGGGGGTCCGCAATCATTTTGGGGCTCTGCAATTAATCTTTGGGGCTCCGCAATCTTTCCTTGGGGCTCCGCAATCTTTCCTTGGGGCTCCGCCCCAGGCCCCGGTTCATTTTCTTGCTTGCCCAAGAAAACGGAACCAAAAGAAGGGCACCCCTGAAACTCTCCGGGCGCTCCGCTCCGGTCGGCCTACGGTAAGCTAATTCAAACTCGCCCCCTTTAAAGGGGGTCTCAGACACGAATTAGCTTTTAACCCTGCGGCCTCCCTTCTCTTCGCTGAGATTTTCAAAGGGGCCCCAACATCAACAAAAGGGGCGGAGCCCCAAAGAGAGATTGCCGCTTGACAGCCGGAGGGGCAATAGGATATCATTTCGATAGATGTCGAACAATAGAAATAAAAAAGCGGCCCGGTTCGCAGAGATGTTCAAGGCGCTATCGAACCCGCACCGCCTTAAGATCTTTTTAAGGCTGGCCTCGTGCTGCCCGCCCGCCCCCGCAGGCAAGATACCCCTTGTCAGCGAGGAGGCCTGCGCATGCGTGGGCGAGCTTGGCAAGGACCTGGGCATAGTTGCATCTACCGTCTCGCACCACATCAAGGAACTCCACAGGGCGGGGCTTATTTTTATGAAAAGAACCGGGAAGACCGTCCAGTGCAGGGTCGAGCCGAAGGTCCTCTATGAGCTGTCCGGTTTTTTCTCGGGATTAAACAAATCTTAATTTAAGGCATGCTATGTCAAGCTTGATAAAAGTAGAGTTCAAAGGTTTAAAAGGCAGCGCACCTGTCCCGAAGACTCTCGGCCGCATCGACGTGCCCTGGGCCGATGGAGTGATAAGCACACCGGCAGGGGACGTCCCCCGTGTATCTACAGCGCTTCGCACGGGAGACAGGCTCGGCTCGTGGAAGGCACGCTGGGGCATAGGGCGCATGAACTACACCGTAGCGCCGGGACTCTATGCCGTCGGCAACCCAACCGACGAATCTCCGGTATTCGTATCGGCAAATTATAAAATGAGCTTCGACCGCCTGCGCTCGGAGCTTGGCGGTATAGAGGCGTGGCTCCTTGTGCTCGACACAAAGGGCATAAACGTATGGTGCGCCGCGGGCAAGGGCACCTTCAGCACCGCAGAGATAATAAACCGCATCGCCACCACGGGCCTTGATAAAATCGTCTCGCACCGCAGTATTGTCGTCCCGCAACTCGGGGCGCCCGGAGTAAGTGCGCACGAGGTCAAAAGAGTAAACGGCTTCCGCGTGGTGTACGGCCCGGTGAGGGCCGCCGACATCCCGGCGTTCATGGAATCGGGGATGCGCGCCACGCCCGAGATGAGGCGCGTGCGGTTTCCGCTTATGGACAGGGCGGTGCTTATCCCGATGGAGTTGGTCCTGTGGGCAAAGGTCGCCCTTATGGTCGCGGCGGGATTTTTAGTCCGGAGCGGGCTGCACTCGCAGGGCTACGAGCTTTCAAATTTAAAGGCCACCGGCCTTTTAAGCGTCTCGCTTTTTTTGGGGGCCTATATCGGAGGAGCCGTCCTCGGCCCCGTATTCCTGCCATGGCTTCCGGGCAGGTCTTTCTCTGCCAAGGGCGCGTGGGCTGGCCTTGCGCTGGTGGTCCTCATTGCCCTTGCCCTTGGGCCTGAGGTCTTCGGAAACCGGCTGAGTACCGCTTCGTGGGCGGTTATCATCCCCACGGTGGCGAGCTTCGTGGTAATGAATTTCACAGGCGCCTCCACCTACACCTCGCTCTCGGGCGTAAAGCGCGAGATGCGAGTTGCCGTGCCCCTGCAGATCGCAGGAGCGGTGCTCGGCGTGGGGCTGTGGGTCGGAGGGCTTTTTATATCATGAGGAGCGTAAGATTATGGGTCTAAGATATCTTGAGGAAGTCGTAACCCTTAAACTCGATGCCGATAAGTGTAACGGCTGCAGGATGTGCACGAGGGTCTGCCCCCAGGGGGTCTTCACGATCGAGGACAAGCGGGCCGTGCTCGCCGACCGTGACGCCTGCATGGAGTGCGGGGCCTGCGCCCTGAACTGCCCCGAAGGCGCTGTCTCGGT
>DAOUWH010000235.1 GCA_030667205.1 Nitrospirota bacterium | reverse complement strand
GACGCTGGCGGCGCTTTTTTCAAACAAACTGCTTCCGAGCTTCTCGATGCCCCTTCTCAGGTCGCCGTCGGTTACAACCCCCACAAGGATGCCGTCCTTGTCCTGCACCACGGTTATGCCAAGCCTCTTTGAGGATATCTCCATTACGGTCTCCGTCATCGGCGTGTCGGGAGAGACGCGCGGCACGGCGTCACCGGTGTGCATGAGGTCGCCGACGGTAACGAGGAGTTTTTTACCGAGGCTTCCGCTGGGGTGGAACGCCGCGAAGTCCTCCTTGCTGAGGCCCTTTTTCACGACCAGCGAAACTGCAAGCGCATCGCCCATCGCGAGGGCCGCGGTCGTCGAGGCCGTGGGCACTATGCCCATGGGACAGGCCTCCTCATCCACCGATATGTCAAGGCACACGTCCGACAAACGGGCAAGTGTGGACGAGGGGTTCCCGGCAAGCGATATCAGCTTCACGCTGAAGCGCTTAAGATAGGGTATCAGGTCCATGAGCTCGCCTGTCTCCCCGCTGTTTGAGATCGCAAGCACTATATCGTCTCCTGTGACCATGCCGAGGTCTCCGTGGCTTGCCTCGGCCGGGTGCATGAAGAATGCGGGGGTGCCCGTGGAGGCCAGGGTAGCGGCGATCTTCTTTCCGATGAGGCCGGACTTGCCCATCCCCGACACTATGACCCTCCCCTTACAGCCGTGGATGAGGTCGACCGCCTCTTCAAAGTTCTTATCGAGCCTGTCGGCCAGCGCGGCCACGGCCCTGGACTCTATCTCAAAGACCTTTCTTGCCTCGTCAAGTATGCTCATCTTATTTCCGATATCGTCTTTGCGGTCTTTAAAAACCCCTCAACCACGTCGAGGTGCAGCATGTTGGGGCCGTCGCAGAGGGCCGCCTCGGGCTCCGGGTGCACCTCCATGAAAAACGCGTCCACTCCCACGGCCGCCGCCGCCCTCATCATGGGCTCCGCGAATTCCCTCTGTCCGCCGGTGGAGCTTCCAAGCCCTCCGGGGAGCTGAAGGCTGTGGGTCACGTCGAATACCACCGGGTAGCCGTATGCCCGGATAAGCGGAAGGCTTCGGAAATCGACCACTAAATTGTTATACCCGAATGAAGTTCCCCTCTCGGTTATCAGGATGTCCTCGTTGCCGGTGGAGCTAAGCTTCTCGATAACGTACTTCATATCCCACGGGGCAAGGAACTGGCCCTTCTTCACGTTTACAGGCTTGCCGCTATTTGCGGCAGCCACCAGAAGGTCCGTTTGGCGGCACAGGAAGGCCGGCACCTGCAGGGCGTCCAGCACCTCCGAGGCGGGCCCGACCTCCTCCACCGAGTGTATGTCCGATATGACAGGCACTCCAATGGAGTTCTTGATATCGTCGAGTATCTGAAGGCCCTTTTCCATGCCAGGGCCCCTGAAGGAAGAGACCGAGGTCCTGTTGGCCTTGTCGTATGAGCTTTTAAACACGAAGCCAAGGCCGAGGCCGGAGCATATCTCCTTGAGCCTGCGTGCGGTTTCCCTCGTAATGTCCTCCGACTCTATTGCGCAGGGGCCCGCGATGATCAGCGGGGGCCTGCCGCCCCCGGCCTCCGCGCCTCCGATGCTGACGGTGCGCGTCAACTGACCTCCTCTTTTTGGGCTTCCACCTTTGTTTCGTTATGGGGGAACAGGGCGCGCGTCTCGCCAAGGGCCGCGGCTATGAACTCCCTGAACAGCGGGTGCGGCTTCGAGGGCCTGGACTTGAACTCCGGGTGGAACTGGCAGCCCAGGAACCAGGGGTGCTCCCCAAGCTCTATTATCTCGACAAGCTCGCCGTTGGGGCTTGCGCCGCTCATGCGCATGCCGTGCCTGCCAAGCACTTCGCGGAAGGCGTTGTTGAACTCATAGCGGTGCCTGTGGCGCTCGGAGATCTCCGGCTGCCCGTAGGCCTTGTATGCCAATGTATCTTTCTCGAGCACGCAGGGATACGCCCCGAGGCGCATCGTGCCTCCCATGTCGGAGTTTTCATCCCTTCTCTGGACACACCCCAGGCGGTAGTCGTACCATTCCGCCATGAGGTAGATGACCGGGTCGGGTGTGGCCCCGTCGAATTCGGTGGAGTTGGCCCGCTCGAGGCCGCAGACGTTTCTTGCGAACTCTATGACCGCGCACTGCAGGCCCAGGCATATGCCGAAGAAGGGAATTTTCTTCTCCCTGGCATACTGGATTGCCTTTATCTTGCCTTCGATTCCCCTTTCCCCGAAGCCTCCCGGCACGAGTACGCCGTGGGTGTCGGCCAGGTGCTTTTCCGCGCCGTCCCTTTCAACCTCCTCGGAATCCACCCACAGGAGTTTGACCCGGGAGTCGTTCGCGATGCCGCCATGCATGAGGGCCTCGATAAGGCTTTTATAGGAGTCTTTAAGCCCAACGTACTTGCCTACTATGGAGATATTGACCTCGTGTCTGGGCTCCTTTATCTTCTTTACGATGTCCTGCCAGACGCCGAGGTCCGGCTCGGTGTCGGCGAGCTTGAGCATCTTGCTTATGAGGCCTTCGAGCCCCTCCGAATGAAGTTGAAGCGGTACTTCGTAGATGCTCTGTACGTCGAGGGCCGATATGACGGCGTCCTCGTCGAGGTTACAGTGCAGGGCGATCTTCTTTTTCATGTCCGGCGGGATGAGCCTGTCGGTGCGGCACAGGAGCACGTCGGGCTGGATACCGATCGCGCGCAGTTC
>DAOUWH010000099.1 GCA_030667205.1 Nitrospirota bacterium | reverse complement strand
GATATTCTCCTGCTCCGACGCACTGGCAAAGGCGCTCGAGCGCTACCAGGAGGCAGACGGCCCGGGAAACGGCGGAAACAGCCAAGAGACGGAGATGGGGCAAGGTGTTGTAACTCCAGATGCCATGAAGTTGAAAGTTCCCGTAAAGCCTTCTACTGGTTTGACACATGAGATTATGGGTGCCTGCCCCGAGTGCGGCTTCACGGTGGAGCACGAGGGCGGATGCGCCGTCTGCCATAACTGCGGCTTTACCAAGTGCTGATGAGGACTATTGAACGACTCTTTTAGATTTAATATAAGGGCTGATATTTTACCCGGGCAGGCACCTTCCCCCCTGCCCCTTTTTTTGTTATTTATTGGTAAGGATATAAATGACTTTTAAGCACAATAAAAAGTGCCGGCGGTACCTTGACAAACCCTTAACCGTTGTTATGATGGAGGTATGGAGACGTACAGGTTCTCGGTTATAGTTGAGCAGAACGATTTGGGCTTCCAGGCGCATTGCCCGGAGTTTGAAGGCTGTTCCGTGCAAGGCGACACCTACGATGAGGCCATCGAGAGGATCAAGGAGACCATAATGGTCCGCCTTGAGGAGAAGCTGCAGGCCGGCGAGGACGTCCCACAGATAAATGCCCCATACCCGATGTCGTTGACAATCAAATACTCGCTTAACTGAGGATTACGGGGCCATGAGAAAGTCACGCCTGATAGCGCTCGCGGCCCTGTCCCTTGTGCTGGCGGCCTGTGCCACGGGTACTGTACTTCGGCCCGAAAAAATCCATGACCCCTCCGTGATAGCGGGGACCTATACGATGTATCTCTATTCCACAAGACAGTATGAAGGCCTCGACGGCCTGGACTCCATAGTGGGGGCCGTGGCCATACTGGATGTGGAGGACGACAACTACGAGTTTAAGCTCTATGCGCCTGGCGCCGACTACTCTGTAAGGGAAGGCGTTCCGGGCCCCGAGGCGGTCAAGGCCGCAGGGGAGTTCCTTAAACGGTTCAGGGGCCGTCCCGTCTACAGGCGTATAAGCGCCGAGGGCAAGACCATAGGCTATGAGATACGGTCTTCGCACAAATCGTGGATATATATAAGAAGCACGGTCAACGTAAGCTACCGCCTCATCGAGGGCCGGGATGTAGAGGTCCTCTTCAGCATCGGGCCGCCCAGTCCGGAGGCTCCTGTATATGGCCGTTAACACCGGGCGTGATTTACTCTTGACCCCGGTGCCAGTCCTGTTATCATGTAACCATGAGGGAAGCCGTCCTGGCAGTTCTTTTTCTTGTGCCCTTGCTCGTCTCCTGCGCGGGGGCGAAACATCTGAGGACGGAGGTCGTAACGGATGCCGGGGAGGTCGCCGGCTCCTATGACCTCATACTCTACGGCGCCCGGCACATTGACGATATAGAGACAGTTGCCGTCCTTGACGCGGAGGGCGACGGCTACGAGTTTGTGCCCTTTGCCCCGGAGTACGATTACAAGGTGAAGAAGGGGCTCTCGGCCCGGGAGGCCCTCGAGGTGGCCGATGCCTTTGTGAGCTTCCACAGGTCCTTCCGGAAGTTCCAGCTCCAAAGAATAATCAACGAGGAAGGCGCCATCATCGGGTATGAGCTAAGGGCCTTGTATATGCCCCTTGTCTACGGTATAACTGACGTTGTCGAGGTCAACTATTGGCTGATGGCAGGCGGGAGGGTGAGGGTTAAAATAAAGCTCGATGACCGTGTTGAACAGAAGCTGTCGGAAGAAGGGGAAGTATTCTTCTGGGGCAGATAAAAGGTCGCCGCTACTGCCTGTACGTCTGGATAAGCCTGCCCATCACCTCCGAGGCGTTCTCGTTGAAAAGTACCTCCGCGATGTGGTCCCACGGCGTCGGCGTGCGGTTTATGAATATAAGCTTTGCCCCTGCCCTGTGGGCCGCGTGCGGTATGGAGGCCGCGGGCTCCACCTGAAGCGATGAGCCTATCATGAACATCAGGTCGCTTTTTATGGTGCACTCAAACGCCCTTTTAAGCTCTTCCTCGGGCATCGACTGGCCGAAGGATACGGTGGCGGGCTTGATGAGGCCCTTGCAGCCGGTGCACCTGGGCTCGAGGTCTCCGGCCTCAAGCCTCTCCTGGATCTCTTCGTAAGGCCATGTGCGCCCGCACTCGAGGCACAGGGCCTTTAGATTCGTCCCGTGAAGCTCTATAACGGCCTCGGGCGGGCAGCCCCCGGCCTGGTGGAGGCCGTCGATGTTCTGGGTTATGACGCATTTAAGCTTCCCGGTGCCGTGGAGTTCGGCGATGGCTGTGTGGGCGCGGTTTGGTTTGGCACCGGCTATCTCTTTAAAGAGTTCGCGCTTCATCGCCCAGTACTCCCTGCGGGCCTCGGCGCTTGAGAGGAACTCCTGGAAGGTCACTATCCTGTAGCGGTCCCATACGCCGCCGGGGCTTCTGAAGTCGGCTATGCCCGAGTCGGTGGAGATGCCCGCGCCGGTGAATACGGCGATGCTTTGGGCTTCCTTTAAAAGCGAGGCGCTGCGCCTGAGCCTACCGTCGAAGTCTTCCATGGAAATATTTCACAAGTTGCCGGGGGGATTTTTAGGGTTTGCTGTTTTCTTCCTTGTTGGGGGGCCACGGAGAGACCCTGTTCTTTCCCTGTCGCTTGGCCTCGTAAAGGGCCTTGTCCGCCCTTGCGATTACCTCGTCCGGGTCTCTTAAGCTTTCATCGAGTTCCGCGACCCCGATGCTTACGCTGATCTTGACTCCTGCATGCGAACACGAGAACTCGGCTGACTCCACGGTCCTTCTTACAGCCTCGGCCGCCTTAAGGGAGTCACTGCCGTTTACATGGGGCAGTATTACGGCGAATTCCTCGCCGCCGTACCTTGCTGCGGTTTCCCCCTTCCGGAGTTTGTTTTTAAGGAGGGTTGAGAATTCCCTGAGCACGTCGTCCCCGGCCTGGTGGCCCATGCAGTCGTTTACGCTTTTAAAGTTGTCCAGGTCAAGTATAATTACCGACAGTGGATGGCCGTAGCGCTGGGTCTGGTTTATCTCCTGCCCGAGCCTGTCGAAGAAATACCTCCTGTTATAGATGCCGGTGAGGTCGTCGGTAACGGAAAGCCGCTTGAGACTTTTGTTGGCGATGGTCAGTTCCAGGGTCTGTTCCTCGACCATTTTCTCAAGCCCCCTGGAATACTCCGTAAGCTGTTCGAGGAACATGTCGCGCTCGTCCTTAAGGAGTACGATCTCTTCGGCCTCCCTTAAGGCGCAGACGAGGTCGTCCGAAAGGTACGGTTCCCTTATGTAGCGGATGCCCTTGAGTTCCTCGCATTCGGGCACGTTGTTTTTCGCAAGGAGGACTATCCCGATGTTTTCGCCGTTTGCTTTCTTGTATTTATTAATGAACTCCAACAGCTGACGGCTGGTATCGGGTTTGCTGATGTCCGGCAGCAGTACCCTCGGCTTGTACTTCTGGCACAGGTGCAAGGCATCTTCGGGGTCAGCGGCGGCCAGGGGTTCGTAGCCTTCTTTTTCGAGGGCAGGCCTGAGGGCATCGATTACACCCTGCTCGGCGTCAAGAAAAACGATGTATGCTTTATCCAGTGAAGGTGTATTGTCTACCGCGACCATATGGCTGGTCAGTTCAGCCTGAGGCCGATGCGATAGATGCCATCAGAGACCCTGGAGCACCACCTTACATTCGCGGTAAGCGGCCCACCGGAAAGGTTATCGCCATAGATCGCTATGGACTGCCCCTCATCCACGTGACAGTCCATGATAAGGCCCAGACCTTTTTTGCTCATGTTCGTGGTCAGGCAGACCCCCTTTGAACATCCCTCATCTACGGCCTCGGGCGTCTGCACCGAGTACTCTACGGTAACGGTGAAGAGGTCTCTTTTCCCGTCTCTTCTTTCAGGTGCGTAGGTCATAAGGTCTTCGTTTAATAAGGCTTAATGTTATTAAGCCCACTATATCATCCCCCGCTGATATAAACAATACGAAATCGTATCCTTATATACTCACGTATAACAGGTAGCCCGGTCAAGTAATATGTTTTAATTTATTTATTGAAATTATTTATAGACTTATAATACCTGTTCGGGCCAGGATGGGATGGGTGGCACTTTAAGGGTAAAAATGTCTTTTAATCCTGCATGTTACCCCCTTAAAATCCTCCTCCTCATGAGCCTGAAGGGATAGGGCGCGATAATGGCCGTGGCCGCCAGAAGCCAGAGGATGTCTCCTGCCGGAATTGAGCCGTTTGCGAACGACCGGGAGATGTTTACAAGGTGGTAAAGGGGCGTGAAGAACGCTATCTTTGCCACAAGCGGGGGGAAGCTTTCTATGGGGAAGAAGATGCCCGAGAACAGGAACATCGGCGTCATGAAAAGCGTGTAGTAGTAGTTGAAGGTGTCTATGCCTGGGGCAAGCGCGGCGGAGATGACCGCGACCTCCGCGAATATCAGCGCACCGACAAAGAGGAAAGGCACAAGAAATACTATCATCGGGGACTCGACAAGCCCGAAGGCGGATATCACGATCATAATGGTCGTGCCGTAGATAATCCCCTTCGTCGCGCCCCACATGAGTTCTCCCGCCACGAGGTCGTCTATGCCAACCGGGGTGGCAAGTATCGCGTCGAACGTCCTCTGGTAGGTCATCCTGACGTAGGTGCCGTAGGTGCACTCAAAAGAGGCGGCGAACATCGCCGAGGATGCCACGATGCCCGGGGCGATGTATTTTATGTAGGGCACGCCGTTTATCTCCTTAACGAACGCCCCGAGGCCGAGGCCGAGCGCGACGAGGTACAGCACGGGCTCGACGAAGTTCAGGACAATGCTCGACTTGTAGAGCTTCGTGTAGACGGTGAAGTGTCTCTGCCAGACCCTAAAAGCTCTCTTAAGCTTCAAGCGGCCTCCCCGTTAAAGTGAGATAGACGTGCTCGAGGTTCCCGCCGTGGCGCTCCATAAGCTTTTTGGGCGAATCTGTGGCCACGATCTTCCCCCTGTCCATGATGGCTACCCTGTCGCACAGGGCCTCGGCCTCCTCCATGTAATGCGTGGTAAGAAGGAGCGTGGTGCCTTGCTCCTTGAGCTGGTTTAGCTTGTCCCACACGGTATGCCTGCTGTGGGGGTCGAGCCCTGTGGTGGGCTCATCGAGCACGAGGAGCTCCGGGTAGTTCATCAGCGCCCGTGCAAGCTGGAGCCTCCGCTTCATCCCGCCCGAAAGTTTTAAAATGTTAACGTCGGCCTTCTCTTTTATCTCGGCGAATTCAAGCATCTCCCACGCGATGGGCACCGAGGCGTTCTTTCCGATGTCGAAGTAGCGGGCGTAGACCACGAGGTTTTCCATGACCGAGAGGTCGGGGTCGAGGTTTTCGTGCTGCGGAAGTACTCCTATCCTGGACTTTATTCTCCATGGCTCTTTCTTAACATCGATGTCAAAGACCTTTACCTCTCCCTCATCGGGTGGGAGGAAGCAGTAAATTATCTTCATCACGGTGGTCTTTCCCGCGCCGTTTGGGCCGAGGAAGCCGAAGCATTCGCCCGTTTTAATTTCAAAGTCTATGCCGTCCACTGCGCGGAGCGAGTTGTAGCTTTTCGCAAGTCCCCTTGCGGTGATTATGCTCTCCATAAGATGATTATATCAGGCTTTCGGGGGATGTGGAGGCTACGTCTTCCGGACCCTTCGCCGGCCTGCTTTTCCGGGGGCCACCATCCCCCTTATCAGGGTTGAAACGTGCCAATTCGAGTAGAAAGAGACTGTGTCCCCAACTTTACCCACCCCTGCCCATGTGATAATATAAAGGATACTCTTTTTACACTCATAAACAGTTATGCCAAAACACTATGCCATAGGAGTCGACCTCGGCGGCACCAACCTCAGGGCCGCACTGGTCTCGAAAAATGGGGATATCCTCGAAAAGACAAAGGTCTCGTCCTCTGGAGACGTTATGGCCTCGCTGAAGGAGGCCATAGAAGGGCTCGTCCGGGAGGGCGTGGACGGCGTGGGAATCGGCGCGGCGGGTGTCCTTGATACAGAGACACAGACGGTAATAAACTCGCCCAACCTGCCTTCGATGAACGGAAGGACATTTAATGACCTTGCGCTTTCGGTGCCCGTTGTGGTCGAAAACGACGCGAATGCCGCTGTGCTTGGCGAAAAGTGGCTCTGGGCGGGCAGGGACCTTCAAAGCTTTGTCCTCATGACCCTGGGCACGGGCATAGGGGGCGGCATCTTTCATGGCGGAAGGCTCATGGACGTGGCGGCCGAGGTCGGGCACATCAGCGTGGAGGCCGGCTGGCGGAGCTGCCCCTGCGGAAACCATGGCTGCCTCGAGCTTTACGCCTCGGCGAGGGCCATAATAAACGCGGCCACAAAGGCGCTCGAAGAAG
>DAOUWH010000179.1 GCA_030667205.1 Nitrospirota bacterium | reverse complement strand
GTGTGGTGGCGGTGCAGGGATTCGAACCCCGGACACTGCGGATATGAGCCGCATGCTCTAACCGACTGAGCTACACCGCCTTTTTAAAGCCTTCCGCAAACACTAATTATACCAGATGGGAAATCCTCAGTAAAACAGCTCGAACCGCCGCGCCCGTATGCTTATGAGGATGCCGGCCGCTATGAAGTTCGTCACCAGCGAGGTGCCCCCATAGCTCATGAACGGAAGCGGGATGCCAACCACCGGCATGATGCCCACGGTCATCCCTATGTTTATGAACACGTAGAGCGTGAACATGAACGTTATGCCCAGGGCCAGGAGGCTGCCGAAGGCGTCTTTTGCCCGCATGGCGATGTTTATCCCCTTCATTATCAGGACGAGGTATATCATCAGGAGGAGGAAGCTCCCGGCAAAGCCCCATTCCTCGGCGAATACCGAAAATACAAAGTCGGTGTGCTTTTCAGGGAGGAACCTGAACGGCCCCTGCGTGCCCTTGAGGTAGCCCTTGCCGGTCATGCCGCCGGAGCCTATCGCCACCTTCGACTGGTTTATGTGGTAGCTTACGCCCTCGGGGTCTATGTTGGGCTGGACAAAGGCCACGATGCGCTTTTTCTGGTAGTCTTTAAGCTCGTCCCAGAAGATATTGCCCAGAAACGGCACCGATATCACCGCCACGACCACGGCTACGGCGACGACCTTCTTTTCGACTCCCTTGGTGAGGGTCAGGAGGGTGAACATAGTAAGCAGTATGATGCCGGTGCCGAGGTCCGGCTGTTTGATAATCAGGAGGAGCGGTACGAGGGTGAACATGCCGAACGAGAAGATAAGGTCCCTAACGCTCATCGCCCCTTTAAGGCGGCTCATCCAGTGCGCGAGCGTAATGATGAAGGCTATCTTGAAGAGGTCGCTGGGCTGGAAGCTTATGGGCCCGAGGCTCAGCCACCTGGTGGCCCCGAGGCCGGCCTTGCCGGCCACGAGCACCGCGACAAGCAGTACAATGCCCGTGCCGTAGATAGCATAGGAGTACCTGTTGAGCCATGCGTAATCTACGCTTACCACGGCGAACATGGCCGCAAGGCCTATGAGCAGCCAGTATATCTGTTTTATGTAATACGTGGGGTGCTCGCCCCCGCCGAGGGGGCGGGTGGCGCTGAAGATGGTCATTATCCCTATAAGGCTCAGGAGCACCGCGGTGCCGAGTATGACCCAGTCGAAGTTGGCCAGCAGCCTTCTGTCTATATTCAGCATGTCACTGATGCTCCTTCAGCGAGAGCATGTATGCCTCTATTGCCTTTTTTGCGATAGGCGCGGCCGCGCTGGCCCCGTGGCCTCCGTGCTCGACCAGCACCGACAGTGCGATTTCGGGGTTTTCGCTTGGGGCAAAGGCCACGAACCACGCGTGGTCGCGGAACCTGTCTTCCATCCTGCCCAGCCGCTCAAGCGTTTTACGTTTCTTGAGGGATATGACCTGGGAGGTGCCGGTCTTGCCCCCGATCTCGGTAATCCGGCTCCGTGACGCATGTCCCGTGCCGCGGGGCTCCTGTACAACCCCTATAAGGGCGTCTTTTATCAACGAGAGCGTCTCTTCGCTGACCCTGGCGCTTGCAATCGGTGCGGCGGGCGGGTAGAAATCCAACCTGAGAAGCGTTGGGCTGTAGAGGTATCCCCCGTTTGAGACGGCGCTCATCATCCTGGCAAGCTGCACCGGCGTGGTAAGCACGAACCCCTGCCCTATGGAGGCGTTATAGGTTTCTCCGAGGTACCAGCCCTCATCCAGGGCCCTGAGTTTCCATCCGGTGTCCGGGATGAGCCCGGGCTTTTCCTTAACGAGCGGGATGCCCGACGTCTCGCCCAGGCCGAACTGGCGGGCATATTCGGCGATGCTGTCGATCCCGGCATGCTCGCCTGCTTTGTAGAAGTAGATGTCGCATGACTCCACGATTGCCCTGTGAAGCGAGATCCTGCCGTGGCCTTCGCGCTTCCAGCATCCGAAGCTCCAGCGCCCGCGTTTTATACTGCCGGTACAGTTGACCACGTCCTTGGGCGTTATGGCCTTTGTTTCGAGCGCGGCGATAGCGGTCATTATCTTGAAGGTGGAGCCCGGCGGGTACTGGCTCTGAAGCGCCCTGTTCAGCAGCGGAAACCTCTCTCCCCGGCTCAGGCGCTCCCAGTCCGTGGGGCCTATGCCCCGCGAAAATAGATTAGGGTCGAAGGACGGACGGCTTACGAGGCCGAGCACCTCGCCCGTTGCGGGCCTGAGGGCGGCAAGCGCTCCGGCGCGGTTTCCAAAGGCCACTTCCGCGGCTTCCTGCAATCTCATGTCCATGCTCAGGTAAAGGTCGTCCCCCTTCAGGGGAGGTTCCTCGCGTAGTATCCGCAACTGTCTGCCCAGCGCGTCGACCTCTATGACCCGGGTGCCCGGCGTCCCCCTCAGGTGCGGGTCGTAGAGTTTTTCAACGCCCCACTGGCCGACGAAGGAATCCGGTGGGATGTTTTTAAAAGCGGGGTCTTTCGCCTGATAGGGAGTGATCCTTCCGAGGTAGCCTATAAGGTGCCCGCCCACATCGCCGTAGAGATAGTGTCTTGTAAGCTCGGCGTCGATGGTGAGGCCGGGGTGGTCTGAAAGCCGTGCCTCTATGGCGGCTATTTCCCGGAACGCAAGGCCCTGCTTGAGCTTTATGGTCGCAAGCGGGCTTGAATGGCTGTTAATCCTGTTTGCTATTTCCTCGGGCTCCATCCCGAGGAAATCCGCTATGGAGAGGATGTCCGCCTCCCCGGCCATTTCCGGGCGGAGCGAGACCGAGTAGAAGGGCGAGTTCTTGACAAGCGCGGTGCCGTTGCGGTCGAAGATTATCCCTCTGGGCGCGGGCAATTTCTCGATGCGCAGGCGGTTCTCCGTCGAAAGCCTTCCGAACGCCTCGCCCTTAAGTATCTGTATCTGCCAGAGCCTCAGGACAAGCACTACAAACAGAAGGGCAACCGCCCCGGCTATGGGCCATATCTTCTCTCTGCCGTTTTCACTCTTCATGCTTGGGCCTTATGAAAACTCCAGCCACACAGTTGACCGTTGCCTGCCCCAGCATGGCCATGGCGGCGACTGATATGATTGCGGGCGTTTCGGCGAAGACAGAAAGCGCGGCAAGCGAAATGATGCCGTCGGCCCATGTGATGACAAAGAGCCCTATGGCGCCGAGCACCGGCGTCCAGTTGAGATAGCTCCCGGTTATGGTCGAGGCCAGAAGGGCGGCACTGCCCTTGCCAAGGAGGTTCGGGCCGAGAATGCCTCCGGAGAGGCTGTCGGCTATGATGCCAATAAGCGCTCCGAACAGGACACCCTTGCCGGGGCCGTGTCTGAGCCCAACATAGTACACGGGAAGCACGGTAAGGTTCGGCCTTATGCCCAGCGCCTCGAGCTTTGTCTCAAGCACAAAGCACAGGACGGTCAGGAAGGCAAGAAAGGGTTTTTCCGACTGTTTTTTTGTCATCTTTTTAGTATAATGACCTCCTCGACCCTTCCAGTGTCAACCAGCGGTGTGGCCTCTATGTGGTGGAAAAGTGCGCCTTCGGTGGTCTCCACCTCCGTGACGAAGGCCACTGGGATTCCGGACGGGAAAAGCCCGTCAAGGCCGGAGGTGACGAGCATCTCGCCGCGGGAGACCCCGGTGTCCGTGTCCACGTATTTCAGAACACAATGGTTCAGCCCCGCCCCCGAGAGCACGGCCTCCTTTCTCGTGGACTGGAGCCTTACCCCTACGGAGAATCTCGCGTCGTCTATCAGGAGCACCACGGAGTATGAGGCACTGGCCTCCTGTACCTTTCCCAGAAGCCCATGGGCGGTAATTACGGTCATGTCCTTTTCCACGGAATCTTCAATCCCCTTGTCTATGACATAGGCGTTCGACCACCGTCCCGCCCCCTTCGAGATGACCCTTGCCGTTGCCACGTATCCGGTGAGGGTCTTTTTAAGGCCGAGGGCCTCCTTGAGGCGCTGGTTCTCAAGCAGTAGCTCGTCGAACTTCTGTTCCTT
>DAOUWH010000250.1 GCA_030667205.1 Nitrospirota bacterium | reverse complement strand
CTTTTTGGCGACCTTCTTCTTTACAGCCATCAGTTGTTTCCGTCTCCAGTGGTTTTTGCTTCTTCCGTTTCGGTTTCCTTTTCCTTGTGGACTTCAAGCACGCTGCGCACCTTGATGTTGGCCTGCTCGAGCGCCTTCTGAATGTCAACGACCTTTGCGTCTTCGACTTTTACGATGAAATTAACGTTCATATTCAGACCTCCATTATTTCTTTTTCTTTATGCTCAAGTTTCTCGTCGACCTTTTTAATATATGAATCAGTAAGCTTCTGGACCTCATCGTGGGATTTTTTGAGTTCGTCTTCGTTGATCTCTTTGTCTTTTTCGAATTGTTTCAGGGCCTCGTTGAAATCCCTCCGTATGTTTCTGACGGAGATTTTTGCCTCCTCGGACCTCTTTCTGACGACCTTGACGAGCTGTTTTCTCCTCTCCTCCGTAAGCGGGGGGATGGCTATCCGTATGAGCTTTCCGTCGTTGGTGGGGGTGAGGCCAAGGTTTGATTTAAGGATAGCCTTTTCGATGTCCGAGATTGTTTTTGGCTCCCAGGGCTGGATGACTATCTGGCGGCTGTCGGGTGTGCTCAGCGAGGAGACCTGGTTCAGGGGGGTGGGGTTGCCGTAGTACTCCACGAGTATGCTGTCCAGGAGCGACAGCGAGGCACGGCCTGTCCTTATCGAGCCGAAGTCTTTTTTAAGGGCCTCGATTGAGGCCTGCATCTTCTCCTCATTTTCTCTCTTTAGCTCTTTTTGCATCCCGCCCTCCGATTAAGGTACCCAAATGCTTGCCCATGACAATCTTCTTTATGTTGCCTTTTCCGCTCAGATTAAATACCATAATTGGCAGTTTATTGTCCATACATAATGATATTGCCGTGGAATCCATCACTGCGAGCCCCTTCCTCAGGACGTTGATGTAGCTGATAGTTTTATATTTTTTGGCCTTTGGGTTTTTGACGGGGTCTTCGGAGTAGACGCCGTCTACCTTTGTGCCTTTCATGATTATGTCGGCGTTGACCTCCATCGCCCGGAGCGCCGCGGCGGTGTCGGTTGTGAAGTAGGGGTTGCCTGTGCCGGCGCCGAAGATGACCACCCGGCCTTTTTCGAGATGCCTCACGGCCCGCCTGCGGATATAGGGCTCGGCGATCTCCTGCATCTCAATTGCCGACTGTACCCTGGTGGCCACGTTTGCGCGTTCGAGGGCGTTTTGAAGGGCCAGTGCGTTGATTACAGTGGCGAGCATGCCCATGTAGTCGGCCGAGACTCGCTCCATTCCCTGTGTGGCGGCCTCTACGCCCCTGAAGATATTGCCTCCGCCAATGACAACGGCGACCTTGGCGCCCGTATTTACGGTTTCGCTGATCTCGCGCGCCAGGAAGGCCACGGTCTCGGGGTCGATGCCGTAGCCCCGTCCGCCCATAAGGGCCTCGCCGCTTAATTTC
This sequence comes from Nitrospirota bacterium, assembly GCA_030667205.1. Classification (GTDB taxonomy): domain Bacteria; phylum Nitrospirota; class Thermodesulfovibrionia; order Thermodesulfovibrionales; family JdFR-86; genus DAOUWH01. Next base: position 1,009 of record DAOUWH010000250.1, on the reverse strand, counting down.
AGGAGAACTCTTTTGTACTTAACTTTGGGTTTCGCCAAGACCGAACCTCGCAAACCGCCTTATTACGATATTCTCCCCGAGTTTCGTGACCTTCTCGGTGATGAGGTCCTTTATCTTCTTCTTGCCATCCGGGTCCTTCACGAAGACCTGCTCCGTGAGACAGCTCTCGTCATAGAACTTCCTGAGCTTGCCCTCCAGTATCTGCTCGATGATTTTCGCGGGCTTGTCCCCGGTTACCTGGGCCCTGAATATGTCCTTCTCTTTTTCGATTACGCTGTCGGGGACGTCTTCGGGGCCGAGGTATGTGGGATTTGCCGCCGCGATGTGCATCGCGATGTCCTTGGCCAGTTCCCTGAAATCATCGGTCTTGGCCACGAAGTCGGTCTCGCAGTTTACCTCGACCATGACCCCAAGTTTGTCCATGTGTATATACGAGGCGATGAGCCCCTGCAACGCGGAGCGGCCCATCTTCTTCTGGGCGCTTGCCAGCCCTTTTTCCCTGAGTATCTCGACAGCCCTTTCCATATCGCCGCCGGACTCCGTAAGGGCCTTTTTGCACTGCATCATACCCACGCCTGTCTTTTCCCTGAGTTCCTTGACCGTTGTCGCTTTAACTTCTGCCATTTACTTCTTCTCCTCCTTGACTGCTTCGGGTCCTTCTTCGGATGTAGTCTTGGCCTTTTCCGCAGGCTGTTCCTCTATGGGTTTTTCCGCGGGTTCCTCCGTGGGGGCCTTTTCTCCCGGGGCTTCCTTTTCAGGGGCGGCAGCCTCTGCGGCGGCTTCTTCGGCCTCCTTGGCGGCTATGGCCGCCTCCTCGTCCCTGCGTTTTTCAAGCTCTTCCTTGCCCTCGAGGATGGCGTCCGCCATCTTCCTTGCCATGAGCGCTATGGCCCGTATGGCGTCGTCGTTGCCGGGGATGATGAGGTCTATCTCGTCGGGGTCGCAGTTGCTGTCCACGAGGGCCACGACCGGGATGTAGAGCTTTCTGGCCTCCGCGACCGATATCTTT
>DAOUWH010000065.1 GCA_030667205.1 Nitrospirota bacterium | reverse complement strand
GGCTCTCGTCGGGGGGCTTGGCGGTTATCTCAACGCCCTTTTCCTTGAGCAGACCTACCATGTCGGGGTAGTCTGCGACGTAGGTATTGAACTTCTTTCCGTCGGTGAAACGGCCCGTGACGTCTTGCTCCTTGATGACCACTTCCTTGACCTCGCCCGACTCGACCCTTGCGATAAATTCGGAGAACGTTATCTCGTTTTCGGTCTTTTTGGGCGCGTTCAGGAGGTTGAAAAGGAGTATCATCATGACGCCTATAAGGAGCCAGATGAAGAGCCCTCGGAACATGTTCATATTTTTAACGTCTTTTTTCATACTATTTTTATTTTAGCACACATCCGGCAATTCTGCCCTTTGCAAATCAACAAGCTTTCTTATGCCCTGGCGCGCAAGTTTGATGAGTTCATCGAGGGTTTCGGGGCTAAAAGGGCTGGACTCGGCAGTGCCCTGCACCTCTACAAATTTACCGCTTCCGGTCATCACGATGTTCATATCCACCTCGGCCTCGAAGTCCTCCTCATAGCACAGATCGAGCACCGGCCTGCCCCCTACGACGCCCACGCTCACCGCGGCCACGTAGTCCAGTATCGGCTTTTTCTGGACCATCCCGCACTCAAGGGCGTGCCGCAGGGCGTCGGCCAGGCATATGAAGCCCCCCGTGATTGCCGCCGTCCTGGTGCCGCCGTCGGCCTGCATGACGTCGCAGTCAACCCATACCGTCCTCTCACCAAGCGCCTCCATGTCCACCACCGCACGCAGGGAACGCCCTATAAGCCTCTGTATCTCGTACGTCCTGCCGCCTATCTTTCCCATAGCCGCCTCCCTTGGCTTCCTCGTATGGGTCGACCTCGGCAGCATCGAGTACTCGGCAGTGACCCAGCCCCTGCCACGGTCCTTTAGAAACTGCGGCACCTTGTCCTCTATCGAGGCCGTGCATATCACCCTTGTGCCGCCCATCTCTATCAGGGCTGAGCCCTCGGCATGCGATATGATGTTTCTGGTTATCTTGACCGGCCTGAGTTCGTCGTTCGCCCTGCCGTCAGACCTCATCTAATCACCTCCAGTTGAACTTTTTTAATATTCTCTATCGCAGCGCCCAAAAACCTTTCGCCAACGGCCGTAAAACCTTCGGGGCTGTCGGTAACATAAAATTTTCTTAAAGGGGTTTTACCCCCTGCGCTTTCGAGCCCTCTTGCGGCGAGCTGAGAGCTGACCTCCCTGGCGGTCTCGGCCGCCGAGTCGATTAGCTTAACCTCCGGACCCATGACCCTCGATATGACCGGTTTCAGGAGAGGATAGTGGGTGCATCCAAGCACCAGGGTGTCTATTCCCTTCGATTTCAGCCCTCCGAGGTACTTTGAAGCCGCAAGCTCCGGCACCTCGCCGTCGAGCCAGCCCTCCTCCACGAGGGGCACAAAAAGAGGGCATGCCCGGGCCTCGACCTCCACATCGCCCCTGAAGGCGCGTATAGCGCGTATATAGGACCTGCTCTTTATGGTGGCCGCCGTGCCTATAACCCCCACCTTTCCGTTTTCCGTGCTTTCGGCGGCAGCCTTAGCCCCCGGCTCAAGGACTCCTACCACAGGGACGTCAATGTCACTGCTTATATCGTCGAGACCGACCGCCGAGACCGTATTGCATGCGATCACGAGGAATTTAATCCCCTCCGCAAGGAGAAACCTTATGCCCTCACGCGCATACCTTTTAATCGTCTCCGGGGACCTGATGCCGTAGGGCACCCGCGCAGTATCGCCCAGATACACCACGCCCTCCGAAGGCATATGGCCCAGGATCTCCCTGACCACGGTAAGCCCTCCGATTCCGGAATCAAAAACCCCTATCGGCGCGGACTGGTTCATTCCTCCACAAGTGTCTGCGAGACGGTCTCCCCAAGAGGCCTCATAAGCGATATATGCCCCCCGAGGGTCTCGGTCTCGGCCCTTTCTATCAATATTTTCACGTCGGCAACGCCATAGACGTTGGTAAGCACACTCTCGTAAAGCCCCCTCAGGAGGAGGAACTCGCCGAGGGCGTCGACCTTAAGGTTTCTCCTGAACTCGTCGGAGAGATCGATATACAGTATGCCGTCCTCCCCGTCGTATACGCCAAGAAGCCTGGCCCCCTCGGGCACATAAGAGTCCCCTGCCGTCTTCGGCCCCTTCAAAAACTCCTCCACCGTCGCCCTCGCGGAGGCAAGTTTTGAAGGCGGGCGCGGCACCTGCCTGTCTTCGGCCTGCAGACGGTCCTCTATAGGGAAATATACCTGTATCGTCGTAGCGGCCCCTGCGGGCCGTGCCGTCTCGGGCCCTTCAGGGGCCTTCTTCTGCGTTGTCTTCATGAAGAAAAAATATCCGGCGGCAATGCCTCCGGCAAACAGGACCAGGAAAACCACTGTGGGCATGAAGATCCTGAAGCCGCCGGGACCCTTACTGTTGTCCATAGGCCTGCATCCCTATGCCCAGGGCGTAGGCGAACCTGAGCATTGTCTCGGCGTTATAGTCCACGCCCCGCGAAGGCAACTCGACCAGCACCGCCGGGGCGCCCGTTGCGCTCAGCACAGGCAGTGGCAGCTCGCCATAATAGACGGTTACCCCGAACTCCGTGCCCAGCGCCTCCCCGACAATGCCGGCAAACACCCTGCTCTCGTAGAGGTACCTCCTCTGCCTGGAGTCGATGTCGTAGTACTCGCCGAGCGATAGGTCGGCCTCTGTCTCTTTGTACCATGTTACATAAATCATCGCGCTTTCGGAATCCGAGAGGTGGAGGCTCATGAAGAGGTCGGCCGAGCTTGCGGCGATGCGGTCGCGCCTGTCGGCCAGCGAGAGGTACCGGTCGACCTCCCTCGTCAGAAAAACCTTCCTTCCCTCCTCCCTGAGAAAGCTTTTAAGCTTCTTTGCGATGGAGAGGGTTATCTCTTTTTCCCTTGAATCCCCTGAATTTACGCCAAAATCATACCCCCCGTGGCCCGGGTCCAGAACAACGGTGTCGAGGCCGCGGGCAAGGGCCGTAACAGGCATCAGGACAAGAAAAAAGACGATGAAACCGGCAAAAAATCTTCTCATTAATACATTTTCCATATATACGGGTGCTTTTGCAACCGAAAGCCCTTTACACCTGGCTAATTTTATGCTATAGATTTAAGGTAACTATGTTAGCATGCACTTTAATACGGCCTCAAGAAAGTCTTGATTGGTTTTAATATGAACCCCGTTATAAGCCCGAAACGGGCATGAAACAGAAGGAGGTGAGTTTATGGGTAAAAAACCCGAGAGAGAGTATGGGGAGATCTACCGTACCCTCTTGAACAGGGGTGTCACCCGAAGGGACTTCATGAAGTTCTGCACCGCCACCGCCGCTACGCTGGGATTGTCCGCGACGTACGCCGACAAGATAGCGGAGGCCGTTCAGAAGGCCAAGAAGCCCCCCGTGGTCTGGCTTGAGATGCAGGCCTGCACGGGTGATACAGAGTCGCTGCTGAGGGCAAGCAAACCCACTGCGGCCGAGCTCATTCTGGACATCATCTCTTACGACTACCACGAGACCGTCATGGCCCCGGCCGGTCATCAGGCTGAAAAATCGCTCGCTGACGTGGTCAAAAACCACAAGGGCAAGTACATCGCCATCGTCGAGGGCTCCATACCCCTCAAGGACGGCGGCATCTACTGCACCATTGGCGGGAAGTCGGCCCTCGCGATTGCCAAAGAGGTTTGCGGAAACGCGATGGCCACCATTGCCGTGGGCAATTGCGCATGGGACGGCGGATGGCCCGCTGCCCAGCCAAACCCCACCGGCGCAGTCGGCGTCAAGGACGCAGTGCCAGGCATAGCGCTTGTAAACCTTCCCGGATGCCCCATGAACGTTGAAAACCTCGTTGCCACAATCGTCCACTTCCTTACTTTCGGTTCGCTCCCGGTGACAGACACCATGGGCAGGCCGCTGTTTGCCTACGGCAAGCGCATCCACGACAACTGCGAGCGCAGAGGCCACTTCGACGCCGGGCAATACGTAAAGGCATGGGGCGACCACGGCCACAGGCAGGGCTGGTGCCTCTACGAGATGGGCTGCAAGGGCCCCGAGACATACCACAACTGCCCCACCGTAAGGTGGAACGAAGGCGTAAACTGGCCGGTCGGCTCCGGACACGGCTGCATCGGCTGTGCGGCCCCCAATTTCTGGGACACGATGACACCGTTTTACAGAAGGCTTCCGAAGGTACCCGGCTTCGGCATCGAGAGCACCGCTGACAAGGTCGGCGTTGGCCTTGCCGCAGCAACCGCCGCGGGTCTTGTCGCCCACGGCGTTGTAAGGGCCGTCAAGGGTAAACCAAAAGAAGAGAAAACGGAGGAATAAATGGCAAAAATCGTTGTTGACCCCATTACCAGAATTGAAGGCCACTTAAGGATAGAGGCCCAGGTCGAGGGCGGCGTTGTTAAAGACGCATGGGCCGCCTCCACGGCGTTCAGGGGGATGGAGATAATCCTCAAGGGCAGAGACCCCCGCGACGCCTGGGCGTTTACCCAACGAATATGAGGCGTCTGAACGACGGTTCACGCCACCAGCTCCGTGAGAGCTGTAGAAAGCGCGCTTAACATTACGATTCCGGACAACGCCCGGATTATCAGAAACCTTATAACCGCTATCCAGTACGTCCAGGACCATGTGATACACTTCTATCACCTGCACGCCCTGGACTGGGTGGATATCGTCAGCGCCCTTAGCGCCGACCCCGCAAAGACCTCGGACCTCGCGCAGTCCATCTCGGACTGGCACAACTCAAGCACCGACTATTTTACGGGCGTTGCGGCCAAGCTCAAAGAGTTCGTAGACAGGGGCCAGCTCGGCCCGTTCGCAAACGCATACTGGGGGCATTCGGCGTACAAGCTGCCGCCAGAGGCAAACCTCATGGCAGTGGCCCACTACCTCGAGGCCCTGGACTGGCAGAAAGACGTCATCAGGATGCACGCCACGCTCGGGAGCAAAAACCCCCATGCCCAGACCTACATCGTAGGCGGCATGGCAGTGCCTGTGGACCCCTCAAGCCAGAACGGGCTTAACGCAAACAGCATCGGCTTCTTCAACGAGATTGCCAAGAAGGCCTTAGCATTCGTCGAGCAGGTCTACATACCCGACCTCCTCGCCGTTGCCTCGTTCTACAAGGACTGGGCAGGCCACGGCGCCGGCGTGGGCAACTTCCTCGCCTGCGGCGAGTTCCCGCTGGACGGCAAGCCCAACACCAACAACTACTGGCTGCCAAGCGGCGTCATCAAGGGCAAAGACCTCTCGACGGTCCACCCGCTCGATGAGAAGAAGATCAACGAATACGTGACCCACTCGTGGTACAACTACTCAGACGGCGACAACAAGGGCAAACATCCGTTCGACGGCGAGACCACCCCCAACTACACGGGCCCCAAACCCCCGTACAAGAACCTCGACACGGATGCCAAGTACTCATGGATAAAGGCCCCGAGGTACGAGGAGCTTCCGATGGAGGTGGGCCCGCTTGCGAGGATGCTCGTTGCTTACGGCTCCGGGCATAAGAGGGTGCAGGAAGTCGTCAACCTCGTGCTCGGCAAACTCGGTGTCGGCCCGCCGGCCTTATTCTCGACCCTCGGGCGGACCGCGGCAAGGGGCGTGGAGACGCTCGTGATTGCCGAGAAGTTATCCGACATGATCGGCGAGCTTGCGGCCAACATGAAAAAGGGCGACCTCCAGATAGCCGACACGAGCAAGTGGGAACCTTCCACCTGGCCGAAGGAGGCCCAGGGCTACGGATGGCACGAGGCCCCGAGGGGCGCCCTGTGCCATTGGATAAGGATCAAAGACCAGAAGATCGCCAACTACCAGTGCGTAGTCCCGAGCACGTGGAACGGCTCGCCAAGAGACGCGAAGGGCCAGATGGGCCCCTACGAATCGGCCCTCGTCGGCACCCCGGTTAAGGACCCCAACCAGCCGATAGAGATCCTCAGGACGATACACTCGTTCGACCCGTGCATGGCATGCGCCGTCCACGTAGTGGATGCCGAGGGTAAACCCGTAACAAAGATCCAGGTGGTCTAAGGGAAGGAGGTCGCCGTGGAGCAGATAAGGAGAATAAGAGTATATGCCTGGGAGTTTCCGGTAAGGTTCTCTCACTGGATAAATTTCCTGTGTGTCCTGACCTTCGCGGTCACCGGCCTGTATATCGGCAACCCCTACGCCCATGCCCACGAGTCCCACCAGTGGATAATGGGCTGGATGCGCACCCTGCACTTTATCGCAGGCTACGTGTTCCTTATGAGCTTCATCATCAGGACATACTGGGCCTTCATGGGCAACCGCTACGCAAGCTGGAAGGCGCTGTTCCCGTTCACCTCGGAACAGCGCAGGGACCTGGCCAACGCGCTGAGGTTCTACACCTTCACAAGCAAAAAGCCGCCCTATGCCATAGGGCACAACGCCGCAGCGGGGCTTGTCTACATGGGCGTGGTCGTACTGTTTGCGTTCCAGATAGTCTCGGGCTTTGCGATGTACAGCCTTTCGAGCCAGAGCATCATAGCCTCGGTAGTGGGCGGATGGTTCCTCAGCGTAATGGAACTGTCGACCATAAGGCTCTTCCATCACATCACGATGTACCTGATATTCGCATTCGTGCTCGTGCACATCTACATCGCGTGGTGGCTTGACACTGTGGAGAAGAACGGCCTCATCGACGGCATCTTCAGCGGCTCCAAGTTCGTAACAGAAAAGGAGTTGGAATAAACGCGGCTGTCTTAGGAATAGGCAACCTCCTCCTCAGCGACGAGGGGGTGGGCGTTCATGCAATCAGAGCCCTTCGGGAGAAATATACATTTCCCGAAGGGCTCGAACTTATCGACGGCGGCACCATGGGGCTTGACCTCCTGCCCTTTATAGAGGGCAAGGAAAAACTCCTCATCGTGGACGCGGCAAATTTCGAAGCACCCCCCGGCACCATACGGCTCATCGAGAGCGACAACATAAAGAGATTTCTGGACACGAAATTCTCAGTGCACCAGATAGGGCTTCCCGACATGCTCTTCGCGGCGGAGCTTAAAGACATGCTCCCGCCCACGCTCTGTCTTGTGGGGATACAGCCCGAGACCCTGGAGACAGGGCTTGAGATGTCCGAGACGGTGCGCGAGAATTTCGACTCGCTGATAGATGCTATAATCAAGAAGCTCCGGGAATGGGAAATTGAGGTCACGGAGAAAAAAATTCCACCTCCTCCCTTGACAGGGGAGGGAAAGAGATAAGGCGGGAATTATCAGTTCAAAATGTGCTTGGCGATACCGTCTAAGATAATAAACATCAACGAACTCATGGCTACCGTGGACGTGTACGGCGCCAGGAGGGACATAAGCCTCATGCTCATGCCCGAGGAGGTGAGCACCGGGGACTATGTCCTCGTGCACGCCGGGTTCGCCATCCAGAAGGTCTCCGAGGAGGTCGCCCAAGAGGCCCACAGGCTCATCCGGGAGATGGCTTTAAAGCTGCAGGAAGCCGAAGAAATGGGAGAGGATTTTTAACAGCCCTTCCCTCGGTGCAAACCTCGTCCCTCTTTTACAACCATTTGTCCTGTCACTCCTGCGGAAACAGGTCGGAATCGACTCGAAGGCGGGAATAACACAGAGACCCTGTTGAAGCTAAAAGGATATCCTCCTTATTTTTCCTTTAAATAGCTTGTATTTATTGGGAATTTCTAATATACTGGTTTAATGGTTGGGGCAGTACTCTCCG
>DAOUWH010000260.1 GCA_030667205.1 Nitrospirota bacterium | reverse complement strand
TCAACAAGGAGCTTTACCGAGCCCACGCGCTCGGGCAGCGTGAAGCGGAGCTTCCCCGCCAGGGCCTTTTTATCGATTTCCATAGCGTTCAGCATGCCTTGTACATCCATATCCTCAGGCATCTCGGTGGGCAGGCCGTAAGCATCCATAATGCCTTTAATACGGGACATGTATCCTTTGTCCAGGATTCCAAGGGAGTGCGAGAGCCTTGCCTCCAGGTTCATCCCTATGGCCACGGCCTCGCCGTGCAGATACCTGCCGTAGCCGGTCGTGGACTCTATGGCATGCCCAATGGTATGGCCGTAGTTCAGGATGGAACGCAGGCCGGCCTCACGCTCGTCCTTGGAGACAACCTCGGCCTTTATCTCGCATGAGCGCGTGATGATGTGAGTGAGCGCGTCCGCATCGAGCGCAAGGATTTTATCCTGATTGTCCGAGACGTATTTGAAGAAATCCTCGTCCCGGATGACGCCGTATTTAATCACCTCCGAAAGCCCCGCCAGAAGCTCCCTCCTCGGAAGACTCTTTAAGGTATCCACGTCTATCCATACGAGCGAGGGCTGCCAGAATGTGCCTATAAGGTTCTTCCCCAGAGGGTGGTTTACGCCGGTCTTGCCCCCCACGGAGCTGTCCACCTGTGAAAGAAGGGTCGTAGGCACCTGGACGAACCTGATGCCCCGCATGTAAAGCGAGGCCGCAAACCCCGCTATGTCGCCCACCACGCCGCCGCCGAGGGCCACAAGCACAGAGCCCCTGTCGAGCCGGGCCTTAAGGAGTTCCGTAAGGATGTTCTCGGCCCAGAGCAGGCTTTTATATCCCTCGCCGTCGGGTATTGTTATTGTAACGGTGGAAAGGCCGGAGGCCTTAAGGGAGTCCTCCACTGCATGGCCGTAAAGCTCATGGACGGTGGGGTTGGTCACCAGGGCGACCTTCGGTCCCGGATGAAGCTCCGCGACGGCCTTGCCCAGCCCCCCGAGGGTGCCGCTTCCGGTTATGATGTCGTAGCTCCGCTCTCTGAGTGCTACCCTTGTCTTTCCCATTGCAACTTCTCCAGTATTTCCTTGGCGACCTCGCGCGGGGTCGCCAAGTCGGTGTCCACTATTATGTCGGCGCGCTCGTAGTAGGGCCTTCTCATGGCAAGGAGTTCGTTTATTTTCTCTAAGGGGTCTTCGACCTTCAGAAGCGGCCTGTCGGAGTTCCTCGATGTCCTCTCAAGCACGGTCGCGGGCCCTGCCCTGAGATAGACGATAACGCCGTTTGCCCTCATGGCATCGGTGTTTTCCTCCCTCATCACCGCGCCTCCGCCGGTTGAGATGATGGCGCCCTTTCCGGAGGCGGCTTTCTTAATCTCCGCGGTCTCCATCTCTCTGAACCTCGGCTCCCCGAACTTTTCGAATATCTCGGTTATGGTCATCCCTGCCGCGCGCTCTATCTCCTCGTCCACCTCCACGCGCGCAAACCCCGTAAGCCTCGCAAGCTCGGCGCTTACCGAGGTCTTGCCCGCGCCCATGAACCCGGTAAGGACGATGTTCTTCATCTCTTTCTGGACCATTTAGCCGATATTGATTGCGAGGAGATGCGCTCAGAATTCCTCAAGCGCCTTTAAATACGCCTCATAGTTTCTTTTCGACTCCCGTAGGGAGTCTCCGCCGAATTTTTCGAGGAATGCATCGGCCACTGCAAGGAGGGCCATTGCCTCTCCGATAACCGACGCCGCCGGCACGGCACAGACGTCGGAGCGCTCGTAGGCGGCCTCGACCTCCTCCTTCGTGGCGATGTCCACGGATTTCAAAGGCCTGCTCTGCGTGGGTATGGGCTTCATCGCGGCCCTCAGGACAACAGGCATCCCGTTGGTAATGCCGCCCTCGATACCGCCTGCGTTATTGCTCCTTCTGGTGAACGGACCCATGCCGCCCTCTTTTGCGGGGACGATCTCGTCCATAACCTCCGAGCCGTGGCTCCGTGCGGCCTTAAAACCCATGCCGACCTCCACGCCCTTTATGGCCTGTATTGACATGAGCGCCTGCGCGAGCCTGCCCTCAAGCCTGCGGTCCCACTGGATATGGCTTCCGAGGCCCGGCGGGAGACCTGTAAGAAAGACGGTGAAGACTCCGCCAAGGGAATCACCCTTTTCCGTGGCCTCATCTATAAGCGCTATCATCCTGTCCGTCGTAGCGGCATCGGGACACCTTAGGGAGGAGGCGCCGGCCTTCTCGTCCAGGGCATGCAGTTCCTCTGCCGAGGAGGCGCCGGCCTCGAATTTCACCGGCCCGACCTCTTCTATAAAACTCCCGGCCCTTATGCCGAACTCAAGCAGGAAC
>DAOUWH010000258.1 GCA_030667205.1 Nitrospirota bacterium | reverse complement strand
GACATGCGCATGACGGTCTCGTTATCGGCGGCCTCGATGATGTTTACGAAGTCATAAGGCCCGAGCACCGCATATTGCTCCTTGACCGTTACGCCCAACTTCTTGAGCTCCTCGTCGACCTGAAGTATCCTGTCGGGGTTTTCCTTTAAGGTTTTCCTGCCCTTGTCCGTTAAGGTGCTTAAAATGACATAAGTAGGCATCATCCCTCCTTCACAGATTAAATGATTGTTACCGGCCCACCCCTTCCTGAATTAATTTATACATCTTTTTAAGGCGTATGTCAATTAAAAATCTCAGGGGACTGCTCTCTCGATTAAAAGGGCCAGTGGCCCCCTTGAACAATAAAATCAGGAAAGACTATAATTTCTAAACCCACGGAGGAGGCTTTAAAAATGCTCATAGGCATCATATCCGACACCCACGACGACATGGAACAGATAGGGCGCGTGGTCGAGCTGTTCAACTCAAAGGGAGTGTCGGAGGTGCTGCATGCAGGGGACTTTGTCTCGCCGTTTACTTTTGAGATACTCGACGGCCTTAAAGCAAGGCTCAGGGGCATCTTCGGCAACAACGACGGCGACAGGATACTCCTCATGGAAAAATCAGGCGACAGCATAGTCGCCCAGCCCTACATCGCAGAGGTTGCCGGGATCAAGGTCGCCGTGGTGCACGAGCCGGCCTCGGTGGAGGCCTTCTCGGAAAGCGGCAGGTTCGACCTCGTGGTCTACGGGCACACCCACACCCCGGACGTAAGAAACTTAAACGGCACACTCGTGGTAAACCCCGGCAAGGTGGCAAGGCTTCACAAGGGGCGCTCAACGGTCGTGGTGCTCGATACTGAGAGCATGCAGGCCGAGATTATCGAGCTCTGACCCTGGGTCGGGTCGATCCCGACCGGCGTCTTCCGGTCCTGGTGTCCTGAATCCTTAAAGACTCAATAAGCGTTGTGTCAGAGGGCGTTACTGCGAGCCTGTAAGAGCCGCTTGCGTTGGATACTGTAACCGCGACCTCATCGAGGTGCTTTGCGTCCGAGTACCGCGCGCACAGGGATGCCGCAATTCGAATGTCCTCCTCGGGGGCGCCCTCACCCAGATGCGTGAGGGGACTTCCGACGCCCTCGACCCACATATTGAAATCTCCCCCCTCGGTCAGAGGCTTGAGCTTGTCGTTTTCGTCCTTGTCCCTCCCTACGATAATCTTAAAACCTCCGGGGGTCCTGAAGTGCCGCCCCACCCTCAGGAACATGAGGTCCCTGACGCCGGGGTCGGGGTTGTGCTTTAGGAGTTCCCTGAGCCTGTGGGAGTAGTTGGGCTCCGTAAGGAGGCAGCCCCCTGCGGGGTTTGGGTAGTCCGTAAGGCCGAACTCCTCGGCAAGGGCCATCTGGGGCTTACGGCCGCGGCCCTTGAAATCGCAGAGCATCTCCCTGTCCACGAGGCCTTCCGTCTCGGGTATCGTGGGCTTTAGCACATTTGCGCTCAGGGGCCTTAGAACATAGCCCGCAAGGCCCGCCTCGCGGTCCATCATCGGGAAGGTCTCCCTGCGCTGGCTCATGGGCCTCTGCCCGAGCACCTCGCCCGTGGCCACGAAGTCCGCCCCCGTCATCTCCATCAGGGCCCTGGCCTCCCTGAGCATCAGGATGCGGCAGTCTATGCAGGGGTTCATGTTCTTGCCGTGGCCGAACTTCGGGTGCTTGACTATCTCGAGGAATTTGTCCGAAAGGTGGCAGAGCTTCACCGTAAAGCCATACCTTAAGGCGTTGGAGGAGGAATCGGAAGAACATGACGAGGAGTCGCTTATGTCGCAGCCGAAGTGCGTAAGGAACGTAACGGCGGTTACGTCAATGCCCTGTCGTCTTAAGAGAAGAATCGCAAGCGTGCTGTCCAGCCCGCCCGAAAGAAGCGCTATCGCCTTTGCCATTTATTTTAAAACGTCTCCTCTTGCATCTCCAGCTTCGAGCCCTTTAGTGACTGTTTAATCCTCTCCGGGGTGGCGGTGGCCGTGCCGACCTCGCCCACTACGATGCCCGCGGCATGGTTTGCAAGCGCCGCGGCCTCCTGCATCGTGGCCCCCGCGGCGTAGGCCATAGTGAAAGCGCTTATTACCGTGTCTCCGGCACCAGTTACGTCAAAGACCTTTCTTGCCATTGTGGGTATGTGCGTAACCCTGCCGGGCTGAAAAAGGCTCATGCCGTCTTTGCCCCTTGTAAGGAGCACTGCCTTCAGGCCAAGCTTCCTGAGCAACTTCCCTCCTGCACGTATAAGGGTCTTTTCGTCCTTTATCTCGATGCCCTAACCCACCGAGGACTCCTTGACGTTAGTGGTTATAAACGATGCCCCCTTGTACAGGGGATAATGTCCG
>DAOUWH010000196.1 GCA_030667205.1 Nitrospirota bacterium | reverse complement strand
CCGTGATGCCGCAAGAAGGAGGCGGCCTCTAAGGGGTCACGGGTCCTTCGTTGAGGATCTCAAGCAGAATCTCGTCGCGTCCGTAAACATCGTCCCGGAACTGAAGGGTCCCGTCGCCCTCGGCCCATGCGGTCCAGTAAAGCGAATGCACCGTGACGGGCTCGGGAAGAGGCACGTCAAACTGCTGGCCCTCCTCGATAAGTCCGAGCAGGTCTTCCCGTGTGAGGCCGGGCAGCAGGTATTCCGCGAGTTCAAGGGGTTTTTCGATGCGTATGCAGCCGTGGCTGAAGGTCCGCACCTGCTGCTCAAAAAGCCCCTTGGATGGCGTGTCGTGCAGATATACGTTGAAGCGGTTCGGGAACATGAATTTCATGCGTCCGAGGGGGTTCAGTGGGCCGGGCCCCTGCTGGAGCCTGAAGTTGAAGTTCTCCTCCGTGACCCCGGACCAGTCGATGGCGTTCGGGTCGACCTCCTCCATGCGTTCTCCCCAGCCCCTGAGGACATTGTACCCCTGGGTTGCGAGGTAGTCGGGGTCTTCATGTAGCCGTGGAAGAATATCCTCAACGGCTATGCTCCGGGGGACGTTCCACGAGGGGTTCAGCACCAGGTGGGTCATCCTGGCGCTGAAGCTCGGGGTATGCCAGTAGGGTTTTCCAGCCACTATGCGCATCTTCAGCTCGGGCTGTCCGTACTCTATCACCGTAAGCTCGAAGGCGGCGGTGTTGACAAAAATATGGCGTTTGCCAAGGTCCGCGGGCAGCCAGCGCCAGCGTTCCATGTTGAGCTCGAGCTGTCCAAGGCGGGTCTCGACAGGGACGTTAAGGGCACGAAGGGTCCGGGGGCCGACGACCCCGTCGGGCACAAGCCCGTGCCTTAGCTGAAACCTGAGCACTGCCTGCTCAAGGGCGTCATCGAAGAGGTCCTCGGCGGCAGGCGGCTCGTACGGGAGGTCGCCCATTGCCAAAAGCACCTCACGAAGCAGCCCGACACGCCCGCCCCCGTAACCCGTACTCATGTTTGGCCCTTCAGGCACCTCGGGCCAGCCCCCTTCGGCGGCAATATCCCTGTATTGCGCGAGGGCGTCCCTGAGTCCGCGGTAGCCTTCGTGCGGGGGCACGAGGCGTTTAAGGGTTTCTTCGACACTGTCTGTGTCGATAGTTTTCTGAAGCAGCCTGTCAAGTTCGGCCTCCCAGATATAATCGGACCATTCCCCCTCTATTATCTCAGGGTAGATGCGGCCGGCAAGCAGGTGGTAGCCATAGTTCAGGAAAGTGCCGGTTAACATCAAATCCAGATCGACGAGGGCCGCCGTCTCAAGGGGGCTCCCCTCGGCACGGTCCCCAAGTACGGTCTCAAGAAGCGCCTCGATGCCTGCCAGGGGGTAGTCTCCGGGCCGCAGTCCCTCCTCGTCGGCTTTGGTTACCGCCTCGACCAAAGAGTATGCCTGTTCGAGCGGCCTCCCGGAGTTGCTCCAGGCAGGCAGGTAGCCGCGGTTTTCGTAGAAACGCTGGAGCATTCCCGTGATGCGGATGCGCTCTCCCCTTACATTGATGGTGGCCGGAGTACCGACCGCTTCGAGGCGGTTACTGAGGAGTCCGGCTGCCGTCTCGTCCGAGGCCGATGCGGTGCGTTCGAACGGGGCAATGAAGTGGATGAACACTAATGCCGCGGTAAATATTAATGTGAACCTGAGCATAGAGCTACCCGGTTGCCTTCACAAAGGAGTCGAAGACGACCGGGTCGAAGTGAGTGCCCACCGAGTCCTTCATAACTTCGATGGCCTCCTTCCGGGTCATGGCCTTTCTGTCGGGCCTGTCCGATGTCAGGGCGTCGTATTTTTCGTGGTGGTGGCACATCCACAGGGCTATCTTCTTCATCCTCCGTATATTTTCTATCATCTTCGCTCTGAGGAACGGATGCTCCTTTAGCCTGTCCATTTCCTCCGGCTCAAGCTTGCTGTCCTTTTCAAGTATAACCTCAGGGGTGCCGATTTTTCCGATGTCGTGCAGGAGTGCCGCAAGCCTGACCCACCGTATGGTTCCGGAAGAAAGCCCGAGGGCCTTGGCAATGCCTGCCGATTGTATTAGCTTTGGGGCCAATATTTGGAATATAATGATGGCAGGGAGGAGAAGTGAAGAAAAAAGGCCGGATAAAGATGACATCCAGGCTTGCCGCCGAACTCAGTTCGCATATAGAGATAGGCGGGCAGGAGTACCTTGTGCTGACCGAAAACGCCAGGCCCCACATAATCACAAAGGTATACCTCGGGGGCAAGGTGCTCTCGACCAGAAAGCTCGACTACTCCGATATACTGGACTCCCCGGGAATGGGAGACAGGGTCCAGGAACTTCTGGACCGGCAGCACCGCCAGGGCGTAAAGAGGTTCGAGGAGGAAAAGATGAAGGAGATGAAATCCCCTTCGGAGTACCTCAAGGAGGTCAAGGGCCGCCTTGCCGAAAAGGACCAGCAGGGCGCTATCGGGTTGCTCGCCGAGGCCCTTGAGCAGCATCCCGGGGACCCATTCCTGCTTTCATACTACGGCTGCCTCGATGCCGTTGTGAACAGGAACTACAAGCGCGGAATAGAGGCCTGCAAGAAAGCGATAAAGGCCCTGAAGGAGAAGCTGCCCTTTGGCGAGGAGTTTTATTATCCGTCGTTCTATCTCAACCTCGGCAGGGCCTACCTGGCCGCGGGCAAAAAGAAGGTGGCCGTAAACGCCTTTAACAGGGGGCTCAGGGTCGACGGCGAAAATACCGACCTTTTGGGGGAGCTGAAAAAGCTTGGCATAAGGAAAGGGCCCTCGGTATCTTTCCTCGATAGGTCGAGCCCCATCAATAAATATATTGGTATGCTCCTGCATAAGCTGAAGAAATAGTTAAGGCTGAAAGTAAAAATCCTGCCCTGTGATTTTCCCCGCGCAATTATGATTTTCGTCATAGCGCGGGCCCGTGCCTTCAACTACGATGGGGTTATGAAGAGCCCTTTTCAAAGACAGGCGCAGCACATCGGACAAACTAAGTGCTTGATAAAATTGCAATTTGGATGGTCGTGGCAAATATGGCAGAAACTGGACAGCCCGGAGAATGAAGTTGTATTTTTGGTCGGTTAGGGCTTGACAATGAAGAAAAATAAGCTATGCTTGTGGTAAGATCTTATGCTAAGATAGGGCGTTGATGTTAAGGTCGGGTATCGGATTAACTCGGATTAACGTGGTGGATGTTTGTAAAATCAATCAAATAAAGGAGGACAAGAGATGACAGCGTTATTAAGCATGTATGAGCATCTGGTATCGTGGTTAAAGTCTGAAAAGGGGCAGACGACGATTGAGTACATCCTCGTCTTAGTGCTCATCGTTCTGGTACTCGTGCTTGCGTTCCGGGGTAGTGCTATTGACGCGGCAATAAACAGAGCGACGTGCGTGATTGCAGCGGCGCTTGGAAACAGCCTCGATCCGTGGGCCGCATGCCCAGAAATATAGGAAACGCAGGATAAGGGAGTTTCGAACGTTGATGTAGCATCTGGCTATCGGACGTCCCGAGAGAGATCCGGCAAACTCGGGGGATTAAACCACCGGGAAACGGGGCTATGGCCGCT
>DAOUWH010000047.1 GCA_030667205.1 Nitrospirota bacterium | reverse complement strand
CCCAGCCGAAAAACCAGGGGAGAAGCACCAGGTGGGCAGTGGAACTGATGGGAAAGAACTCTGCAATCCCCTGTATAATGCCCAGAATTATTGATTCCAGCATGTTTTAGAGATTATATCAGGGACAAGGCGGGCTTTTCCAATGGATTTGGGAAACGCAAGGGTAATGGCAACCGGGGCCTTAAAAGTTCAGGCACGTCCAGCACTGCCGGTCAATATTTTTTGCGTAAATTACCCGCCCGGATATTTACACCCTGAAGGAGTTCTGATATCATCTGGATATGGCAAGCCAGTCCGAGATAAGAAGAAATATACTCGCGGCCCTTTATGCCTGCCATCAGTCCGAGGCATTCTGCCCGCTTAAGACCTCCGACCTTATCGGCAAACTCGGCCTCGACGACGAAGAGGAGTTTTTACAGGCCCTGCAGTACCTGCACGACGAGGAATATATTAAAGGCACATTTGTGCCCTACCTCAGGCAGGGATACTTCGAGACCGTGAGAATTACCAAAAAGGGAGTTAAGGTCGTCGACAGCCCCGGAGGACTGGACAGGCTCTTCCCCGCAGGTTAGTAAAAAACGCTTCCGACTCATCAACCCTGCCCGATAAGTTAGAATTAAATATGCCTGAAAAAGTTTCTTTAAAAATATTCTACTCCGGCATAGGCGGAAGCGGGATGTCCGCCCTTGCCCTGTTCGACGCCGAAAGGGGCCATAGCGTCTCCGGCTCCGACAGGGCCTTCGACAAAGACCACAGCCACCCCGCATATGAACCTCTCACCGCCATGGGTGTAAGGATAATACCGCAGGATGGAAGCGGCATCGAGGGCTCACTGGACTTCGCCGTAATGAGCACCGCCGTAGAGCCCGACAGGCCCGAGGTGCTCAGGGCAAAAGAACTCGGCGTGCCCGTAAAGACAAGGCCGGAGTACCTCGCGGAGATAGTTTCCACATACGGGACAATCGCTGTCTCGGGCACGAGCGGCAAGTCCACCGCCTCGGGGATGCTGGCCTACGCGATGCAGGGGCTCGGCATGGACCCCAGCTTCCTCGGCGGAGGGAGGGTAAAACAGTTCCACAGCCCTAAAAACCCCGGCAATTGCCTTAAGGGAGCTTCGGAGCGCCTCGTCATCGAGGCGTGCGAGTCCGACGGCTCGATAGTTAACCTCAAGCCGGAGCACACGGTGCTTCTGAACCTCGCCCTCGACCACGAGGGACTTAAAGAGACGGCCCGGATGTTTAAAACCCTCGCCGGAAACACCAGAGGACGGGTCATCATAAACTCGGACGACGAAAACCTTAAAAACATCGGCATAGCCGATGCCGTTACTTTCTCTCTGGAAGCCTCCTCTGACTACAGGGCAGAGGACATCGCCATGGGCCCTCTGGGCTCGGAATTTTCACTAAGAGATGTGAGGTTCAAACTCCAGCAGCCCGGGAAATACAACATCTATAACGCGCTCTCGGCAATCGCGGTGCTTTCGGAGCTTGGGGTGTCCCTTGAGGAGGCGGCACGGGCGCTTGCGGACTTCGAGGGGCTTGAGCGAAGGTTCGACATCACATTTGATGATGGCGAAAGACTCGTCATAGACGACTACGCCCATAACCCGCACAAGATATCCGCCCTCATGGAGGCGGTAAGTGGACTGAGAAAAAGCGTGTGCTATATCTTTCAGCCCCACGGCTACGCCCCCACAAGGCTCATGAAAGACGCCTATATCGAGGCCTTCACGCGCGGGCTCCGCCCTGAGGACCACCTTAAAGTGCTTCCCATATATTACGCCGGGGGCACCACGAGCATGGACATCTCAAGCCTCGACCTTGTGCGCGGAATAACCGAAGGGGGAAAGTCCTCCGAGACCGTCGATACACGGGAAGATGTCCTTGAAAAGGTTGACCAGTGGCAGTGCTATGTGGTGCTCGGGGCGAGGGACGAGACACTGGCGGAATTCGCAGGGGAGATCGCCCGGAGGCTCCGGGGGCTTTAAATTTCGACCCGAAAATATTATATTTAAATCCATGACAGGCAGATTGAAAATAAAAGTCTACTACGAGGACACCGACGCCGGAGGGGTCGTCTACTACGCAAACTACCTCCGTTTTCTCGAAAGGGCAAGGACCGAACTCCTCGCAGAGGCGGGAATCAACGTCGCCGAATACCACAGGGGCGGCCGCATCTTCACCGTGACCCATGTGGACATCCGGTACAGGCGCCCGGCAGTGCTCGGCGAGACCATCGAGATAAACACAAAAATAGCGGAGATAAAAAACGCCTCCTTGACGTTCAACCAGAAGGTGCAGCGGGACGGGACCCTGCTTGCCGAGGCAGAGGTAACCCTGGCATGCGTTGACAAGGACGGCAAACCCACCAGGCTGCCTGCGGAACTTAAAAAACTCTCAAAAAGCGGCTGAAAACTCCTTAAAAAAACCTGCGGAGACCTTTAACTCCTGAATTGACCCCTTCGTTAAATTTTCTAAGCAGCCTTCTGGCCCAGACGAACTCGCCGGCAAGCAGGAGAAGCCCAAGGGGGATCACCACGGTCGCGGGCCCCGGAAGCACTATCAGGGCGACGCCTATTAAAAGAAGCGTAAAGCCCACCACCACGCGCACAAGCCTCTGGGCCTGCCTGAAGGTCTTTAGCGTGAAACGGCTTAATATTTGCCTAATCCACTGAAACATATATTGGATATCATATCCCAATGGCAGCGGTTATCACAAATAGCTCTCTGGAGGGTGTCATTGCGAGGTTGGAATCGACTCGATCCGAGAGATTGCTTCGCCTACGGCTCGCAATGGCAAATATAAAATCCCCTCTTGCAATAAAATGCTATTCTGGTATATTTGAATCAGGAGGTGATTAAGTGGGAGAGATAAAAATCAAACGTGCCCCTGACAACGGACACCTGGAGGACCTGGGGGTTTCAGGGTGGGCCATCTGGAGCAAGGAGGCATCCGAGTTCCCGTGGACCTACGATGCGCAGGAGACGTGCTACTTCCTCGAAGGCGAGGTAATCGTCACCCCCGACGGGGGCGAGCCCGTCCGGATGGGCACGGGAGACCTCGTGACTTTCCCTGATGGGATGTCATGCACGTGGAAAATACTCAAGGATGTCAGAAAACACTACAGGTTCGGCTGAGAACCACCAATAACCCAAAGGAGGTTGCAATGGACGCGCAGTTTCAGTGGATAGAAAGAGAGATACTTGACGCCTTTTACAAGATATCCATTGACTTCCGCTCAGGCATCATTGACGACAACACCCTCAAGGAAAGGATACTGCAGGCGGCAAGGAGATACGAAAGGGCCCTCGGCTCCGAGGAAGGACACCGCAATCACAAGGAATACGACTGGAAGGTCTGACCTCAGTCGAAATTCACCACGCCGCCCTTAAAACCTCCCGCGCCGTCGGAGCGCCCTTGAGGACGGTTTAAAAATCATCCCTCATCTTGTATTCTCTTATGATATTATATGCCCATGAGCCCGCAGGAGTCAGTGCTTGAGGAGACATCCACAGTAGTCATCGAGCCGTGGAACGTTATCCTATTTAACGACGACTGGCACACCTTCGAGGAAGTCATCGCACAGCTTATTCTCGCCACCAGTTGCTCGGCCGAGCAGGCCGCCCACATAGCCTGGGACGCGCACACCGAGGGCGAGGCCGTCTGTTATACGGGTTCGAGGGAGCGCTGCGAGCTTGTGGCCTCGGTGCTTGAGGAGATAGACCTCGGCGTGAGGCTCGAGAAGGCGTAGGCTAAAAGTCCCTCTCACACATTAAACCTGAAGTTGATTATGTCGCCGTCCCTGACCTCGTAGGTCTTTCCCTCAAGGCGAAGGGTGCCGCGCTCGCGGGCCGCGGACATGCTTCCGGCAGCCATAAAATCATCATACGCCACGACCTCGGCCCTTATGAAGCCGCGCTGGATGTCGGAGTGGATCTTTCCGGCGGCATTGAGGGCGTCGGTGCCCCGCTTTATGGCCCAGGCCCTAAGCTCATCCCCCACGACCGTAAAAAACGATATAAGCCCCAGGTGCCCGTAGCATACGCGGATTAGCCTCTCAAGGGCGGGCTCCTTTATGCCAAGGTCCTCAAGAAACGCCGCCCTCTCATCCGGGGAAAGCTCCGCAATCTCCATCTCCACCTTCCCCGAAAGGGCCACCACCGGCCCGAAGCCACTGGCTTTTTCCTGGAGTTCGACCGTTTTCCCAGTATTAAGGTCTTCCTCGGCGATATTTAAGACCACTATCTCGGGCTTAAGCGACATGAACTGAAGGTGGCGTATAGAAAGAAGCTCATCAGCAGTGAACTCCACGTCCCTCAGAGGTTTTTCTCCTTCAAAGGCTTCGCGGCATTTAAGGAGCGCCCTTCGCTCGGCCTCGTCAGGCTTTTTGCCCTTCTTCGATTGAAGCTCCATGGACTCAAGCCTGCGTTCGACGAGTTCGAGGTCGCCCAGTATAAGCTCTGTCCTGAGGGCAGTGGCGTCCCTCAGGGGGTTGCCCTCCCCGAGGGGATGTAGAACCGCTTCGTCCTTAAAAACCCTGACCACGTGGAGGACGGCGTCGGCATCCTTCAGAAATTCGAGGACACTGCGGTTCTGCTTCGGGTCGCCCTTTGTGAGGCCTGTGTAATCAATATACTCGACAGTCGAATGCGTAGTCTTTTTCGGCTTGTATGTCTCCGAAAGACGCTCTACCCTCTGGTCGGGCACCTTCACCACGCCGCGATGGGGCTCGCCGCCGGTGGTGGGATATACCGTAGTGTCGATGCTCAGTCCGGTGAGGGCGTTAAATATTGTCGTCTTTCCGGAGTTCGAAAACCCTGTGATCGCAATCTTCATAGGTGGGTATTATAGCTCAGGCTCCTGATCCCCATCTTCATGGGGAAGTAAGCCGAGGCAAAATTTATCGCAAGTATCAGGACGGCCGCCGAAACAGCGGCCATCCAGTTGAAAACACCCGTGGAGTAATACAGGTAAACGACCCACGCCTCGACAAGCAGCGTGACAACCACGAGCACGAAGGCAATTAGCATGAAACCCAGCCCCCCGAGGCTCATCGAGACCGAGGCGAGATTTTCATACTTGAACCTGGGATGAATCGCGCCAAGGCCCGTTCCGAGGCCGCTTATCGAAAAGCCCAGCACCAGCACCGTTGCCACGGACACGAACATATGGGCATCGCTCATGCCAATGAATACGTTTGTGAGCGCTACCATGGCAAGCGTAAGCACGGTCACGGGCACCGCCCCGTATATGAACTTTCCGATGAGAAACCCCCTGATGCTCACCGGCGAGCTTTTAATCAGCCAGAACGCCCGGCCCTCTGCGCTCACCGCGGTGTAAAGGAACCTGGCGGCAACGGCCGAGAGCACCATGCCCGCCATAAGGAGGTTGGCAAGCAATACGCCCTCCCGGATAAAAGGCGCCATGTGCGCCACGGCATCTAACTGGACGAATTTGAAGTTGTATACGTAAACAAACGCAAGGGCGAGTATCACCAACAGCTGGGACCACTGCGCCTTGTCCCTCATAAACACCTTCGCATCCTTATACAGCATGGCCCGTTTCTGTCCGGGATAAAACCTTGCCCCCGCCCTCGTGCCGCCGGAGGGCATAAGCCTGTCGAGGTTGCCCCCGAAGAGCCGTTTTCCGACAAGCATCGAGAGCATCAGGAAAAACGCGCCGCTCGAAACAAGAAGCACAACATAAAGCCCGTCTGCCCTTCCGCCCGAAAGATATGGCATCACGGCCTCGGTAATCCAGAAGCTCGGAAGAAGCGGACTTTCGACCCTGAAGGACATCAGCATGTTGACCATCTCCACGGGGCTCCTCAGGTCCTCCGGCACGGAGGCGCGCAGAAAGTAATAGACAAGCAGGAAAAACACAAGCCCGGCAAAAAGGAGCGCGTCCCTGACCCTTCCGGCAGGAAAAATCCTGGTCAGCACATGCGCGGCGGTTATCCCGAGCCCCCCCGTGATGAGCATAAAGAGCACGAAACCCAGGAACACCATAAGATAGTAACCTGCGCCCGCCCCGTATTGAACCCCGAAGGCCACAAACACCGGCGGCACGAAAGAGGCGACCATCCACGATGAGTTCACCATGCTGTAAAAGGTCTTCTGCGAGAGGATGTCAGTGTCAGCCACAGGCATGGACCTTAGGAGCCGGAGGTCGTCCGAAAGATAAAACGACGATATGGCCGTTACAAGGTTACTTAAGAACAGGAAGCCCATGAGGCTGAAAAACATCAAGGAGAAAAACCTCCTCGCAAGAAGCTCACCGAAGAACTCAATCTCCCTCACGTAGGAAAGCACCACTGCGGTCCCCGCATAAAGGAGCACCCAGAAACCAAGGCCGAGGGCGGTAAAGGGAAGCCTTCTGCGCCTCGCGCCTCCGCGGTAGTTGCTCCTGAGCGAATAAACGCCCGGGATGAGAAGCGTAAGGGCCTTATTCGCCACGGCCCCCGAGCTCCTTCATAAAAAGCCCTTCGAGGCCGCCCTCGTGGGCGGCCACCTCGGCACTGTCCTTGAGGGCTATGAGCCGACCTTTGTCTATAAGCCCCACCCTGTGGCACAGGTCCCCGGCGATGCCGAGGATGTGGGTGGCAAGAAACACCGTCGTGCCGGAGGCCGAAAGCTCCCTTACGACGTCCTTAATCAGCTCCACACCGAAGGGGTCAAGGCCCACGACAGGCTCGTCGAAGACGAGCACCTCGGGCTCGTGCATTAGGGCCGCGGCAAAAAGCACCCGCTGCCGCATGCCCTGCGAGCAGCCCTCGATAAAGGAGTCCTCTATGTCCTTGAGCCCGAATTTTATACTTAGCTTTTCAGTCCGTTCATGTGCGCTCTGTTTATCGAGGCCGTATACAGACGCAACAAAGGTGAGAAATTCCCTTACCGTGAGCTTCTCGTAAAGGAACGCCCTGTCGGGCACGTAGCCAGTGACGGACTTGGCCCCTATGGGGTCCTCGGCGATGTCATGGCCAGAGATGACTATCCTGCCTGTGCTCAGGGCGAGCACTCCGGTCATCATCCGGATGGCGGTGGTCTTGCCGGCCGCGTTTGGGCCGAGAAGGCCGAAGACCTCGCCGCGCGGTATCTCAAGTGAAAGGTCCTTAACGGCCCACTTTTGGCCGAAGGCCCTGCCCACGCTGTCGAAAACGATCATAGCATCCCCTTAAGATACTTCGCTGTGTAGGATTTTTTTATCTTTAAAAGGTCCTCGGGCATTCCGCCGAAAAGTATGCGCCCCCCTGCCTCTCCCCCCTCGGGGCCGAGGTCCACTATCCAGTCCGCGGAGCGTATCACCTCGAGGTTGTGCTCTATTACAACAACCGTGTTTTCCGCGTCAACGAGCCTGTTAAGCACGTCCAGAAGGGCGCCCACATCCCTGAAATGAAGCCCCACGGTAGGCTCATCGAGTATGTAGAGGACGTCGGAGATCCTGCCCGAGCCGAGTTCCGCGCATATCTTTAATCTCTGGGCCTCGCCGCCTGATAAGGTGGTCGCCGGCTGGCCGAGCCTGAGGTAGCCAACCCCAACGTCCTTCATGAGCATCAGCTTCGAGACCGCCTGCGGCACGTCGGAGAAAACCTCAAGGGCCTCCTCCACGGTCATCCTCAGCACGTCGTGTATGCTATGGCCCCTGTATCGCACTTTTAAGGCCTCGCGCCCATAGCGGCGGCCTCCGCAGTCCTCGCACTTAATATATAAATCCTCGAAGAAATACATCTCAACCTTCTGGTAGCCCTCGCCCTTGCAGGTCTCGCAGCGGCCCCCGGGGACGTTGAAAGAGAAGAACCCGGGGCTGTGGCCCTGCGACTTCGCCTCGGGCTCCGCGGCGAAGAGTTTTCTTATGTGGTCGAATATCTTAAGGTAGGTTACGGGATTTGAGCGGGGGCTCCGGCCAATGGGCGTGTGGTCTATGAGCTTTACGCTCTTGAGGCCCTCATGGCCCCTGAGCGAGCGAAAGGGAAGCAGAGTCCCGGCATTGATCCTCAACTGCTTCGACAGCCCCCGGTACAGGGTCTCGACTATCAGGCTGCTCTTGCCCGAGCCCGATACTCCGGTTACGCAGGTAAACGTGCCGAGGGGAACCTCGAGGTCAAGGTCTTTGAGGTTGTTTCCCGTTGCGCCCTTAATCGTGAGCTTGCCGGTGGGCTTTCGCCTGGCCTTTCGGGGCTCGAGGCCTACGTCGCCCCTGAGGTATCCGGCCGTCAGGGTATCGGCCTTCATGAAATCCTTCCTGGGCCCGGAAAACACCACCTCTCCGCCCAGGTGCCCGCCGCCGGGGCCGAGTTCCACTATCCAGTCGGCAGACTCGATGACCCCCCTGTCGTGCTCGACAACGACTATGGTGTTTCCTATCTCCGAGAGCTCACTCATTATCTCCGATATCCTTTCAGTGTCCCTCCTGTGAAGCCCCACGGTGGGCTCGTCAAGCACGTACAGGGTGCCTGTGAGCTGAGAGGCGAGCTGGTTTGAGAGGTTTATCCTCTGGTACTCGCCACCCGAGAGTGTTTTCCCCTCGCGAGAGAGGGTGAGATAATCAAGGCCGACCCTTTTAAGGAACTCAAGCTTGAGTTCTATCTGCCGTAAGGGTTCCTTAATTATGTCCCTCTGAAACAGCGAGATATCCATGTCCTTGAGAAAGCCAAGCAGTTTGGTAATTGACTGGCCGGTCACCTCCGAGATGTCGAGCCCGGAAAGTTTAAAACCCAGTACGCCGGGCTGAAGCCTCTTCCCGCTGCACCTGGGACATATAACGCCCTTTCGGTATCTGGACAAAAACACCCGCACGTGGAGCTTGTAGCGGATGCTCTCGAGGTCCTCGAAAAAGTCGTTTATGCCTAAAAAACCCTCGGCGCCGCTGAAAAGCATCGAGCGGTGCTCCCTGGGAAGTTTAGCGTAGGGTTTGTCGAGGTCTATTCCGGCACTCTTGGCCCAGTCGAGCATCTGGCGTTT
>DAOUWH010000194.1 GCA_030667205.1 Nitrospirota bacterium | reverse complement strand
CTTGTGGCCGAACTCGTCGTTAATCTTCTTGAAGAAGTCAATGTCTATCATCAGGCACGAAAGGGGCGAGTCGTACCTGTAAGCGGCCTTTATCTCTTTTGCAATGAAGGTCTCGATATGCCTCCTGTTAAACAGCCCCGTAAGGGGATCCGTGATGGCGAGGGTCTCGACCCTGGAGAGAAGTTTTTCGAGCTGGGCGTTCTTTTCCCTGAGTTCGTCCTGAAGCGCCTTTGTCCTCAGGAGGGCGTATATTCTCGCGTTAAGCTCCGTCTCGCTGTAAGGCTTGGGGAGGTAGTCGTCCGCGCCCGACTCAAGCCCCGTCACCTTGTCCGTGACCTCGCCCTTGGCGGTAAGCATCAATATGGGGGTCATCCTGGTTGAGTTGTTTACCTTAAGCCAGCGGCAGACCTCCAGGCCGCTCATGTCCGGCAGTACCAGGTCAAGGATTACGATATCCACTTCGCCCTGAAGCGCCTCCTTGATTGCGATCTTGCCGTCCTCCGCAACAACAACATCATATCCACTCCGCTCAAGAAAACCCCTTGTAGTCTCGGCCTGGGACCTGCTGTCTTCTACAAGAAGAATCTTTGCCTTGCCCATAAGAGCATACTACCATAACCAATATCTGTTTTTACAACCCCCTCTACCATGCGACGTACAGGACCGACCAGAGGAGAAACCCCGAAGATGCAAGGATTTTTTCGGCTGTCTGCAGACGCCGTGTAGTGACGATTACATAAAGGCTCAGGGGGGATGTCAAGAAGCAGGCGGTAAAAAATATCCACTTCGGGATGCGGCTTTTAACGGGCGGGTCGGGGAACATGGAGCAGAAGGGACATTCTATCTCTCCCTCGAGGCGGTGGCCGCACCTTGCGCAGCGCACAACGCCGATTATCTCGTCCAGCTTCTCGCGCTCCATTCATACAGTATAACGAAATATCCCTGTCTAAGGGGACAGAGTTAGACATCCCCCAAAGGCCTTCTATTGGTATCACCTATGAATATCAGACTATCCATTGGCTTATACGATTGGCTTTAGCTTTTTTCCCTGTGTTAATATTTATTACCAATGAAGACTACAGCTCCGCCAGGAAGCTTTTAAATACCGGAGGGAAGGACACGATGGGAAGGACAATTCTTATGGGCGCGGTGATAGGCTTCGTGGGAGGCATAATCTTCAGCGTCCTTTATTTCGGCACAGGCCAGATAACCACTCCGATGGCTTACATACACGACGTCTCGGGCGCCCTGCTGGGGATGCTGATAGCGTGGATCGTGGGCCTTCACAAGAGGAGCACCGCCGGACAGAAATGAGGGGGGCCTTCCATAAAGCCCTCCTGCTTGCGGCGCTTGCCGCGCTTTTGGCCTCTTGTTCCGACGGGTTTCCCAAAGAATTCCAGGCCCCCGAGTTCACCCTGAAGGCCCCTATGACGGGCGAGGAGGTCAGCCTCTCTGACCTTGAGGGAAAGCCGGTAATACTTTACTGGTTTGCGAGCTGGTGAGTGCGCTGCACCGAGGAGATCCCGCTGGTCAAGCGGGCAGCAGAAAAATACGGCGACAGGGGCCTGACGGCGCTGTGGATAGGCCATCAGGACCGCGTCGAGAAGCTCAACAAATACGCCACGGACAACGGCATCACCGATTACCTCTTTGACCCCGACGACAGTGTCTCGGCCAAGTTCGGCATGACATACGGAGGCGGCATAATCTTCATAAACGGCAGCTCATGGGTAACCGCAAGGATACCCACCGGCGTATCGCCCTCTCGCCTCGACGCCGAAGTCCAGAAAATTCTTCCATGACGCAGTCGTTCCTTATAGCCCTGCGCGAGGCCCTTCAGTGTACGGCGATTCTGGCACTTGTGATGGCCTATCTTGTGGCGGAGGGCAAGCGGGACCGTTTCAGGCATTTGCTCCCCGGCGCTCTAAGCGCCCTGGCCGTGGGCTTTGCGCTGGGCTACATACCCTGGCTGGCCGAGCGCCTGCCGGCGCATGAGACATGGACCTTTTTCAGATACCTCACGGAAATCATGGTCTTTTACACAGGGCTTGCGCTCGTGTTCCCCAGGCCCCGCGAGCCCGCGGCCCCGGTGGTCGGCGCCGGGCTTTTTGCGCTTGGGTTTGCGGTCTTTTTCTTTGAGTCAAGGTCTCTGGGCTTTATTGTGCTTGATACCGGCCTCATGGAGGAAAACCCCTACGGCATATTCGCCGCGGGCGCGGGTGGCCTTGCCGCGGGCTTTGCGCCTCTTTTACTCATCAACAAGCAGCTCGACAGGATACGTTTTCCACGGGGGCTTACCGCCGCGACCCTGCTGATAGGCGTGGGCGCGCTGAAATTCGCCTTCGGGGGCCTGGGGGAACTCCAGGAGGGAGGCATCCTTATCGCCTTTGAGCGCGGCACGCTTGCGTTCCTTGGAAGCGCCTTCGAGTACAGACAGACAGGGCTTCTGATTGAGAAGCACCCGTTCATATCCGTGCCGTTTACAGGACTTATGGGCTTTCTCTCGGGGGACAGGGCCGCCATGACCCTGATGGTGATATTCATAACCGCACCGCCGGTCTTTGCGCTGCTGAACATATTCGCAAGGCCTGACCCCCTCGTGCACGACATCGAGGTCGCCGCGCACAGGAGGCTCAGCATAGCTTTTTTCCGGAGGGAACTCATCTACCGGTCTGTCCCGGTGCTTTTGTCTTTCGTGATAATCATCGTCCTCATACACGCCCTGAACGTCTCGCTAAACCCGATGACCGAGCCCGACCCCATGCCGGTAAGGGAAAGCGCGGACGAAAACCTTCTGAGGATACCCGTAGCCGGAGGCATGGGAGACCTTACCGACGGAAAGCTCAAGAAGTTCGTCTATTTCTACGGCACGAAGCAGATAATCTTCATCGCCATTCTGAAGCCCGACGGCAGCGTCGGCCTGGCTCTGGATGAGTGCGAGATATGCAAGCCCGCCGAATGGAACAAGGCCGCACAGGGCTACGCCCAGCGAGGCGAGCACCTCATCTGCAAGTACTGCATGACGCCGATAGCAATATCCACGGTAAACAACCCCGGGGGCTGTAACCCCATACCCCTGCCCTTTAAGCTCGAGGACAGGCAGATGGTAATCGGGATCGAAGACCTCATACGCGTGTACAAGGAAGCCAGGGCCCTCGAAAAGAAAGGGACGCACCTGTGATGCTAATACGACTGATAAGGCCCCTTTCTTCGTGGCGGCTTACGGCGGCCCTTGTGCTGGGGTTTTTAACCGCCTATCTCTACTTCACCTTCGGCGAAAACCCCTTCGAAAACTGGCTGAATTTCATATTCAAAAATCCAGGGGGTCTTCTCTTATACGGAGGCCTCATGGCAAACCTCGTTTGCTCAAGCATCCGGGCCGCCATGGCAAAACTCGGCGGCGAAAGCGTCTCGCCCGAGAGCATCAAGAAAATGGACGCATGGATAGAGGTCCCCCATCCGGGGCCTGACCCCATCGGGGCCGCGGCCGAGAGCATCAGGAAGATGGGCTTCGCCGTGAAAGAAAGCCCCACCACGGCCTCGGCGCAAAAAGGCGGCTCCTCTTTCCTCCCGGGCACCGTGCTAAGGGCAGGCATCGTCATACTTATGGCCTCCGTGCTCCTGAGCACCAACCTCCGGAGGGCGGAAGAGGCCGTGCTTTACGAGGGAG
>DAOUWH010000263.1 GCA_030667205.1 Nitrospirota bacterium | reverse complement strand
TCTTCGCTGAGGGAGTCGGCCATGTTGAGCATCCATGCCGCGAGGGTCATGGTGACCGTCTTGAGGTCGTCCGCCCAGGTGCCGTGCAGGGCGCTCAGGCATTCCTTTATCTCGAGGCTGTTGCCGACGGTCTTTCCGAGGGGCTCGTCCATGGCGGTTATGACGGCCACTGTCCTTACGCCCATGGAGTTTCCTATGCCGACCATCGTGAGGGCAAGCTCCCTGGCGTCTTCGAGCTCTTTCATGAAGGCCCCCGAGCCGACCTTGACGTCGAGCACGAGGCCCTCGGCGCCCTCGGCGAGCTTCTTCGACATGATGCTCGCGGCGATAAGCGGTATTGATTCCACCGTTGCCGTTACGTCCCTGAGGGCATAGAGCTTTTTGTCGGCAGGGACGAGCTCGTCGGTCTGCCCCATGATGCTGAAGCCGGGGGCCTTGAGGTTTTCCGTGAACTCCTTGGCCGTGAGGTCGGTCCTGAGGCCGGGGATGGACTCCAGCTTGTCCAGTGTGCCGCCGGTGTGCCCGAGGCCCCTGCCCGATACCATCGGCACCTTGATGCCCATCGAGGCCATAAGCGGGGCGAGGATTATGCTCGTCTTGTCTCCCACGCCGCCTGTGGAGTGCTTGTCCACCTTGGTGCCGGAGATGCCCTTTAAATCAATCGTCGCGCCCGAGCGGAGCATCGCCCCGGTAAGAGAGACGGTCTCCTCGTGGTCCATGCCCTTGAGGCATACGGCCATCAAAAAGGCGCTTATCTGGTAGTCCGGCACCTCGCCTTTCAGGTGTCCATCGATGAGGAAGGAGATTTCCTCCTTGGCGAGCGCCTCTCCGTCGCGCTTTTTCCTTATGATGTCATAGGCCCGCATAGGTCAACCGTATAAGTATATATTCATGGGTCTTCCTTTTCAAGTGAGGCGCTCCTCGCAATGACGATGTGGTATTCCCTCCTGTTCGGAGAAACTGCATTAAAAGGTGCATGGGGTAGAGCCCCAAAGAGGGCCTTACTTACCCTCTTGACATCTCGAAGCAGACGGATAGCTTATCAGGGGTGAACGAGGCGGGCCTGATGGGCTCGCCGGGTTCGCTCCCGCAGAGTGTCAGCCGGTTGCCCTCAAGCATGTAGATAGAGGAGGCGGTCTTGCCGACGTACTGGCTGATGGACGCCTTGCTGATGATGATATCCAGTTGCCTGGGGTCGGTGCTTTCGTTGACGATTATCGCCCCGCTGTAAACCTCGCTTCCGTCGGGCCCCTTGAGGGTGAGGGCGCCTTTGCTGATGTCCAGGGCCCATCCATAATCGCCGCCCATCTGTCTGCCTCTCCATCTGCCCTGGAGCTTTTCCGTGTCCGGGGGCTCAGCGGCCTGGGGCGGCGTCGGGGCCTTGGCCACTTCCTGCTCCTGCGGCACCGGTTCGGGCGGAATGTCTGCCTCCTGCGGCATCATTTCTTGCGGGACGGTAAACTCCATGCCGCCGCCCTTTAGCAGCGCCATGGAGTTGTCAAGCAGGAAAGGCAGGGATACAGGCGTTAATGCTGCGAGGATGGCAACAACGGCGACGGGCATAGCCACATAGCCGAGGGTCCCCACGAACAGCCATTTAAACTTCCTCCCCACAGTGGTGGAACATATGGTAATCCCCTTTATGGCCTTCAGGTCCTTATAGATAAGGCAGGTGTAAATCATGGTGAACGGGACGAGCAGAAGAGACAGTACCGCCCCTATGATAGGCACCATGACGATGAGGGTAGAGACGAGCCATATCACAAAGAGCCTTACGAATACGTCCATCCAGTAAGTGCTGACGTACTCCTTGCTTTTAAACAGGGCGTTCATCCCCCTGTCGTCTTCCTCGGCAAGGACGAACTGGGCAAGGATGAACCAGACCGCGAAGATGATGCCCGGAATGACGAAAAGCAGGAACCCGCCCGTTACGATGAAGACCAGCAGCGACCAGAGCCATATGAAGGACCACAGGCGCGTAAAACCCTTTCCGAGGGCGTCCCTTATCCCCAGGCTCTCGTCCACCACCGCGCATATAAGCGCGGCAAGCCCCCCGGACATGGCTATAATGCCGATAAGCCCGCCCAGCGCGCCGCCGATGGAAAGCATGAGGCCCGCGCTCTCGGGCGATTTCATGGACAAAAGAAAACCCCCGCCCGCGAATATCCCCAGCGGCAGGGCCATGAAGATAAAACTCAGGACGTAAAGGGCGATGAGCGTGCCTGCGCGGCTTTTATATATCTCCCACGACCTGCTGAATAGCGTCCC
>DAOUWH010000284.1 GCA_030667205.1 Nitrospirota bacterium | reverse complement strand
TGTGGGGCTCTTGGGATCGTGCGTTATCAGCTGCCAGGCCTTGAGGCTGAACTCGAAACCCTCGGGCGCAGCGTCGCGCAGTCCTTCGATGATGTTGTTCTCGGGCGGCTGGTAGAACGGACGCTGAAGTTCCACCATGTCGAAGGCTTCAAAATACTTCTTCCTTGCCACGGGAAACCCGCAGCAGCCTATCTTTAACTTAGGAGCCATCTACTAACATAGTCCAGAAGAAGCGCCCTGTCAAGGAGTATTGCAATGATTCCGGCGGCATATTTAAACTCCATTACCCCGACAAATATCCTATGAACTTGCTGCCTTCCGTATCTGGCGTGGGTAGTTTGTCGGCCTCAAGCCTTTCCCTGTAGAGCCTTATCGCCCCATCCATGTCCCTCGTGCCCTCGACGAGCAGGAGCCTCAGGTGTCCC
Organism: Nitrospirota bacterium; assembly: GCA_030667205.1. Taxonomy (GTDB): domain Bacteria; phylum Nitrospirota; class Thermodesulfovibrionia; order Thermodesulfovibrionales; family JdFR-86; genus DAOUWH01. The sequence goes on along the minus strand of DAOUWH010000284.1, from coordinate 1,487 downwards.
TCGCCGCGCCCGGGACGGATGCCCCTGAGGCGCTCCTTCAGCGTAAGAAAATAGCAGTAGTGGAAAAGGTCCTCGGTGGCCCTGTAGCCCTTCTGGAAGATGGCCTCTTTCGCTTTCTTTAGGAAAAGGGCCTTCTCCGCAGGGGGCAGGTCCCTGATGAACCTCTCCTTAAGCTCTTTCCTGAGCGCACTCATCCATGTAAAGATAATTCAGCGCGGGCGCCATGTCAATCGTGGGGGGGAAAATGGTGCCGAAGGCGGGATTCGAACTTTTCATATGCGCCAGCAACCCATTGTTTTTAAAACCTTCTTCTGCCCTCAAGGTCGGACTGTTGACTGTTTGGGTTTAGATATGGGGTTAGATAATCGAGTATAATTAGTGAAGTCATGGTCCATCCGATACTGGTAGTCGAAGACGACAAGAAAATCGCCAAGGTAGTAAAGGTCTATCTTGAGGGCGCGGGGTACAGGGTGGTGCATGCAGAGAGGGGCCGGGACGCTATCGAGGCCGCCCTGAAGGAAAAACCCCTGGCCGTAGTGCTGGACCTCATGCTTCCGGACATAAGCGGCGAGGAGGTATGCCAGGAACTCAAGGAGATGGGCGACTTCCCCATCATCATGCTCACATCGAAGTATTCGGAGGAGGAGAGAATCGCGGGCTTCGCCCTTGGCGCCGACGACTACGTGGTAAAACCCTTTAGCCCCCGGGAGCTCGTATACAGGCTCAAGGCCGTGCTGAGGAGGACGCAGAAAGGCGAACTCGACAGCTCAAGGCCCCTGAGTTTCAACAACGGCTACCTGGTTATCGACGGACAAAGCTACGAGGCAAGAGTGACGGGCGAAAAGGTAAAGCTCACGTCCACCGAGATGAAGGTCCTCTACACCATCGCATCCAGACCCGCCAAGGTCTTTACGAGGGAAGACCTGGTGGAAAAGGCCCTGGGTTACCAGTTCGAGGGATACGACAGGAGCATAGACGCGCACATCAAAAATATAAGGCGCAAGATAGAGCCGGACCCGAAAAACCCTGCCCTTATCATCACTATCTACGGCGTAGGCTACAGGTTTTCAGGCAAAAGGGATGCTGAAGAGCCTCTGGATTAAATTCCTCCTTCTTTTAATAGTCGTCGTAACGGTCGGCCTGTCGTCGACCCTGCTTCTGCGTGAACTCATGGTCCAGGATTTCAGGGAATACCTCGAGGGAGAAATGGAGGACCGCGCGTACTGGGTAATAGCGTCGATAGAGAGCGCTTACGAAAAGCAGGGCGGCTGGGACGACGAGGAGATAATCGACAGCACCATATGGGCGTACATGCTCGGCATCGACATAAGGCTGTTCGATGACGAAGGCCACCTCCTTATGGACATGGGGCAGGCGCTGGAGTCGCTTTCCCCCCTGGTGAAAAAAAGAATCATTCCGGTCTCCGAAAGATGGGAGATGGACGGTAGCGGCAAATTCGTGCCTTATGCCCTTTTTCTGCGTGGTCA
>DAOUWH010000229.1 GCA_030667205.1 Nitrospirota bacterium | reverse complement strand
CCTACCCATCGAAAGCCTCACAAGGGCATCCACTTTGCCGGACCTCTTAGTGCCCAGCGTTTCTCTGATAACCTCCTCGCAAGCCTCCGGAGACAGTGGGGTGAAGTTGACCCTTGAGCATCTCGACTTTATCGTCATCGGCAGCCAATCGGGGTTTGAGGAGACGAGCATGATAAGGCTCTGCGGGGCGGGCTCCTCAAGGGTCTTCAGAAACGCGTTTGCGGCATAGGTGTTCATCTGCTCGGCGTCGTCCACCACGACGACCTTTATGCCGCCCTCATACGGCTTAAGCGAGAGCGCCTCCTCTACTTCCCTGACCTGCTCGACCTTTATCTGCTCGCCGTCGGGCTCGACGACCCTGACATCGATATGCGTCCCCGCGTTTATCTTCCTGCACGAGGCGCACTCCTCGCAGGCGTCGCCATCCACGGGGCTTTTACAATTCAGCGCCTTGGCGAGGTTCACCGCCGTAAAGCGCTTTCCAATGCCCTCCTCGCCGGCAAAGAGATAGGATGTGGCCATCCTGCCCCTTTTCATCGCGCCACGGAGGATCCTCAGTGCGCTTTCCTGCCCTTTTACGTCTTTAAGCGCCATTGCATATTGATTATAACTTTACGTAAGAAGGCTTTTCCACTTGAAAACTTTCTCAGGATAAGTTCAGACGGCTTAAATATTCAGCGAAATTCCGGGCTTATTGCGCCCGGCCCTTTAAAAACTCCTTCACGGCCTCTAAGACCCTGGCGTGGACGTCCTCTACAGTACCCGTGGCGTCAATGAGCCTTACCCTTTCGGGTTCGGCCTTCTGGATATCGAGAAAACCCGCCCGCACGCGCTCGTGGAATGCCACATCCTCGAGCTCGAGCCTGTCTCGCTTGTTGGCGTTCTGGTTCCTTAAAAGTCCCTCGCGCACTACCATGTCCAGGACAAGCGTGAGGTCGGGCTTTAGCCCGCCTGTGGCCGCCTCATCGAGCGCATCGAGGAGCTTTAAATCAAGCCCCCTGGCCGAGCCCTGGTAAGCCCTCGTGGAGTCCGAAAACCTGTCGGTTATCACGACAAGCCCCTGCTGCAGGGATGGAAGGACTATCTCTTTTATGTGCTGCCTCCGGTCCGCGGCATAAAGAAAAAGCTCGGTGACGGGGTCCATCGCGCCGTGCTCCTCGGAAAGGAGCACCCCCCTGATGCTTTTCCCTATCTCTGTACCGACGGGCTCCCTCGTAAGCACCGCCTCCATGCCCTGCCCTTCGAGCCAGTCCCTGAGAAGCCGGGCCTGGGTGGATTTCCCGGTGCCCTAGATGCCCTCGAACGATATGAATATGCCCTTCTTCACCGGAGCATTGCCTCCTTGAGCTCACTGAGGAGCTTGAATATCTTTTGCGTCTCCTCTACAGTCCTTGAGCCCATGCCACAGGACGGTGTGAGCATGATGTTGTTCATGAGCAGCTCACGAGAGATATTTTTCGACAGTTTTCCTATTGCGCCTTTAAAAAGTCTTTCGATGGAATCCGCGGTCTCGTTGTTGATGTCCTCCGTGGTCGGCACGATACCCCACGCCAGGAGGCCGCCCGCATCGAGGAATGCCTCCACATCTCCCGGATAGATGCCAAGGGTGTCGGCAAATGCGTAGGCGTCGAAGTTCATGATGTCCACACCCGAGTCCATCACAAGCGGCCAGTCGGCCCTCCCGCAGCAGTGGATGCCGGGGATGCCTCCGGCGGCCCTTATGGCGTCTGCTGTCTGGCTCAGGAGCCTTAAGGCCTCCTCGTTGCTCACCCCCACATAGCTTGTAGAGCCGAGGGCCGAAAGGATAGGCTCGTCTATAAAGATTATCACCCTCTCGGCGAATCGTCCCAGCTGCGCAACCTGCCACCTTGCCTTTGCGCAAAGGAGCATGAGGGATATCTCACGGAACTCCTCGTCAAAGTATATGGGCCTTCCATCGGCGTCCTTGAGGCCGAGCGCAAACGTAAGCGGCCCGGTGATATGGCCCTTGAGGAACTCAAAATTTCGGCCCTCCACCATTTTGAGAAACGAGTAGAACCCCCTTGAGTATTCCCCGGATATCGCTATCTTTGAGTCGTCCCCGCAGGTCTCGTAGAACCTCTGTATCTCCTCCTCGTCCCTCTCGACAAAGACATTCTCGCCTTTTATCCTGAGGCCGGGCATGCCCTCTGAGTACTGCGGTATCATAAGCTCCCTGAACCCCAGGGCCGGAAGCTGGGGCCAGAACGGGATGTCGAAGGCCTCCAGCACAAGCCCGACGGCCTCGTCGGGGTCCCGGTGGGGCAGGCTCCCTATGCCGGTGGTCGAGAAAGGCTTTATATCCGGGTTATTTCCCATTAATCACCTGAGCTTGTCCAGCCGTAAAAGAGGCCCATGGCCCCCTAACATGATACTGAAAACACGGGGCTTATTCAAATATCCACATATATTAACCATAATTTCAAGAAACATGCTAATCAGGGATTGACAGGTTATGGAAATTCATATACGGTTGAGATTAAGCGGGAAAATCTTAACAAATTCACTCACGTTTCTTCCGGCTTTAGCCGGGAAAGGGGGAACCATGAATGTATTAAGGCTGTTAGTGATTATGGCGATCATCGCGGCACCATCGGTGGTCTGTGCGAAGCAGGCGAAGACCATCGATGAGATGGTCGCGATGTACGACTCATCAAGCTGCAAGGGTTGCCATGCCGAGATCTACAAGCAGTGGGAAAAGTCGCACCACGCGAGGCCGCTCATGGGGTTAAAGGGCGGAATTTTCCTGAAGGGTGTTTTAAAGAGCGCCTTCGCCCCGAAGGACCTGAACAAGGCGACGATGGAGAACTTCCCGTGCTTCAAATG
>DAOUWH010000282.1 GCA_030667205.1 Nitrospirota bacterium | reverse complement strand
TGTAAGCGTATTATCCATAAGGCTTGCAGATGTTTGGAGAATGCCTATCGCATCGCTGATCTATTGGGGGGCCTCTGTGGGCGTCTGGATGTGGACTGTGATGGGCAGTGTGTTTTGTGACGCCGGAACATTGGCAATTTCCGGCGTCGCTTCGCCTTGCAGGGCAAAAGATTCAGGCAAATAAAAGAGGGAAAGGCTCAATATGAAAAGTGCGAGCAATAATACGCATTTATGAGAATTTCTCATAGTTTTGTATATTAACTAAAAATCCGCCGGAAGTATATAAAATTGTGTGGTTTATTGGCCAGGAATGCTTGGACTATTTACAAATCCCTCCCCCTTGACGGGGGAGGTTAGGTGGGGGTGACTTAATATCTAAGAATTCTTCCCCCTCCCCTCAGTCCCCTCCCGCCAGGGGAGGGGATGTAAAAGAGGGCTACTCGGTTATTTTTTCTCAAGCACCACGCTTGCCACGCCGTCTTCCTTCTCGTGGCTCAGGCTCAGGTGGGCATTGCGGATGTCTTTTATATCGAAAAACACCTTTATTTTTCCTGTGACAGTGATGTGAGGTTTTCCGAGCTCGTCGTTAAGGACCTCGATGTCCCTGAACGATGCCCCCGCCGTGGTGCCTATGGCCTTGATGAGGGCCTCCTTGGCCGCAAAGCGCACGGCAAACGAGAGGTAGGGGTTCCGGGCCCTGTAGCAATGGGCGATTTCCTCTTCGGTAAAGACCCGTTTAAGAAACTTATTGCCCCAGCGCTCGACTGCTTCCTGCATGCGCGCAACTTTGATGAGATCGATTCCAATTCCGTATATCATGGATACTCCGTCTCGGCCTCGGAGATGAGGTCCTTCATCTCCATAACGGCCCGTTCAAGCCCCACGAGCACCGCCCTCGAGACGATGCTGTGGCCGATGTAAAGGCCCCTGAGTCCCGCTATCGAGGCCACGGGTTTTACGTTGAAGTAATTAAGACCGTGGCCGGCGTTTACGAAAAGCCCTATGTTCATTCCGTGCTCCGAAGCGGTGTAGACCCGCTCGAGTTCCTTGCCCCTTTTCCTCTTGTTCTTTTCGTCGGCGTACATACCGGTATGAATCTCTACCATGTCGGCGCCGATGTCCTTTGATATCTCGACGTCCCCGGTGTCGGGGTTTATGAAGAGGCTTACGGGAAGGCCCGCGTCTTTGAGCTTTTTAATGGCGGTCTTAAGCTGCTTTTTTTTGTTCTTTACGTCGAGGCCGCCCTCGGTGGTAAGCTCCTGTCTTTTCTCCGGCACCAGGGTGACCATCTCGGGCCTGACCTTTTTGGCTATGGCAATCATCTCGGCGGTGGCCGCCATCTCGAGGTTAAGCTCGATGGGCACGATTTCTCTGAGGAGCCTGAGGTCGCGGTCGTTGATGTGGCGGCGGTCTTCCCTCAGGTGTACGGTAATGCCGTCGGCGCCGCCTATTATCGCAAGCGGGGCGGCCATGAGCGGGTCGGGCTCCACTCCGAGCCTTGCCTGCCTGAGTGTGGCCACGTGGTCTATGTTAACCCCTAAGAGCATACCCCTATTCTAATACGTATCGGAGATTTTCACCATAGTGCCGATTTTCGCGGTGCCGTAGCGGAATATCGTGATGCCCTTGCAGCCCCTGTCGTAGGCCATTAGGTATGCCCTGGCCACGTCCTCGGGCTTTGCCCTGTGGGGCATGTTGACCGTCTTTGAGACCGCGTTGTCGGTGTACCTCTGGAAGACGGCCTGCATCTCGATGTGCTTTTCATAGGAAATCTCATGTGCGGTCTTGAAAATTCTCTTTACCTCCTTGGGGACGTCCTTGCGGCCCGTGAGAGTGCCCTTTTGGAAGAGATGCCCCTTGTGTTGTTCGGAGTTAAACCCCCGCTCGTTGGCCGTCTGGTAGGGTGTCGGGGGGAGCGGGTGGAGTTCGGTGTGGTGGTT
>DAOUWH010000252.1 GCA_030667205.1 Nitrospirota bacterium | reverse complement strand
CTGCCACTCGGGAGCACGCTCGACCAGACGCGAGGGGTGACGTCCCGTGTCGAGGAATCGCTCCGGGCGCTGCCGGAGGTGACCCGAAGCCCCCGCCGAAACCTGCGCCCGGCGCTGCCGTGCCAAACCTGTTGTAGTGCGCCCTCTTTGCGGAGTCGCTGAGGCACGAGTACGCCTCGTTTATCCCTTTAAACTTCTCCTCAGCGGCACTGTCCCCTGGGTTTCTGTCCGGGTGGTACTGCATGGCGAGCTTCCGGTAGGCGCTTTTTATCTCGGCATTGGTAGCCTCCGTCGATACGCCGAGCGTCTGGTAATAGTCCTTCATCAATGAACTTTTAAGCTGGTTTTATTATTCATCCTTGTCCACTTCCTCGAACTCGGCCTCAACGACCTTTTCTTCTTCCTTTTCCTCTTCCTTGCCGCCCTCACCCTCCGGGGCCGTTCCGGGGGCCTCGGGGCCCGGGGCCGCCTGCTGCGCGGTCTGCGCTTCATTGTAGATGTGCTCGGCCATCTTGTGGGAGGCCGTAGCGAGCCTGGTAACCGCCGCCTTTATCTCGGCGGGATCGGAACTGGAGTCCTTTACCTTCTTGCACTCCTTAAGCGCCTCTTCAATGGCCTGCTTCTCCTCCTCTGTGAGCTTGTCGCTGTAGTCCTCGAGGGATTTTTCGACCGTGTACACAAGGGTGTCGGCCTCGTTTCTGGCCTCCACGACCTGCCTCTTCTTCCTGTCGTCCTCGGCGTGGCTTTCGGCCTCCCTGACCATCTTGCCGATCTCGTCCTCGCTCAGGCCGCTTGAGGCAGTTATCCTTATGGACTGCTCCTTGCCCGTGCCAAGGTCCTTGGCCGAGACGTGCAGGATGCCGTTTGCGTCGATGTCGAAGGAGACCTCTACCTGCGGCACTCCCCTTGGCGCGGGGGGGATTCCGACGAGCTCGAACACCCCGAGGAGCTTGTTGCCGTCGAACATCTCACGCTCGCCCTGGCCAATCTTGATGGTGACCGCCGGCTGGTTGTCGGCGGCCGTGGAGAATATCTGGCCTTTCTTGGTCGGGATAGTCGTGTTCTTCTCTATTATCTTCGTAAAAATTCCGCCCAGCGTCTCGATTCCCAGCGAAAGCGGGGTCACGTCCAGCAGGAGCACTTCCTTGACCTCTCCCTTCAGGACTGCGGCCTGGATAGCGGCCCCCACGGATACCACCTCGTCGGGGTTTACGCCCTTGTTCGGCTCCTTGCCGAAGAAGTCCTGCACCGTCTTCGCGACCTTCGGAGTCCTCGTCTGCCCGCCCACGAGGAGCACCTCGTCTATGCTGTGTATGTCGAGGTTCGCGTCCTTAAGGGCTATCCTGCACGGCTCGACGGAGCGCTCTATGACGTCCCCCACAAGCTGCTCGAACTTCGCCCTCGAAAGTTTCATCAGGAGGTGCTTGGGCCCGGCGGCATCGGCCGTGACGAACGGCAGGTTTATCTCGGTCTCCATGGCCGTGGAAAGCTCGACCTTCGCCCTCTCGGCCCCTTCCTTGAGCCTCTGGAGGGCCATCTTGTCGGCATTGAGGTCAACACCCTGGTCTTTTTTGAACTCGTCGAGCATCCACTCGATAATCTTCTGGTCGAAGTCGTCGCCGCCGAGGTAGGTGTCGCCGTTTGTGGACAGCACCTCTATCACTCCTTCTCCTATCTCCAGTATCGAGATATCGAAGGTGCCTCCGCCGAGGTCGTAGACCGCGACCTTCTCCTCCTTTTGCTTCTCAAGCCCATAGGCCATGGATGCGGCCGTTGGCTCGTTAATTATCCTGAGGACGTTGAGGCCCGCAATTTTGCCCGCGTCCTTTGTGGCCTGCCTCTGGCTGTCGTTGAAGTACGCAGGCACGGTGACGACCGCGTCGGTCACCTTCTCGCCAAGGTAGTCTTCGGCCGCCTGCTTCATCTTCTGAAGTATCATGGCCGATATCTCCGGCGGGGAGTACATCTTGCCCCTTATCTCGACGTGGGCGTCCCCGTTGGGGGCCTCCACTATCTTGAAAGGCAGGTGCTTTTTTGCATGCTCGACCTGCGAGGAAGCATATTTTCTCCCCATGAGCCTCTTTATCGAGAAGACCGTGTTTTCGGGGTTCGTTATGGCCTGCCTCTTTGCCACCTGCCCCACTAGCCTCTCGCCCTTTTCGGTAAAGGCAACCACCGAGGGGGTCGTCCTGTTTCCTTCCTGGTTCGGTATCACAACTGGTTCTCCGGCCTGCATAATAGCGACCACCGAGTTCGTAGTGCCAAGGTCTATTCCGATAGCCTTTGCCATTTATTATTCCTCCTCCTTCGTCTCCATATCATTATCGTCAGAATCGTAGGATTCCGTAGTTTCTTCCTCTTCTTCTCCTGCTTCTCCCTCTCCGGGCCTGCGCGATACCGCGACCATCGCGGCCCTTAAGACCTTGTCGCCGTACATGTAGCCT
>DAOUWH010000010.1 GCA_030667205.1 Nitrospirota bacterium | reverse complement strand
TCCGCCTCTGGTGTGCCCGGCGTAAGCGGAAGCGGGCTTTTCCCCGCTTCCTGCGGGTCGGCGTCGTTCAGGGCCGCGGCGCCCGGTTCAAGCGGTTCGGGGAACCGCAGGAGCACGGCGAACCTGTGCTCCATTCCGGGGGCGAATATTATCTCGGCGTCGTCTATTTTTTTAATCCCGCTCTGGAGCCTCTCGGTGTGCTTCCTGATCTCGGCGGTGGGTTTGCGGCCTGCCGTTCGGTCCTCGACTACGCCGTCCTTAATGGTCGAGTAGTTGCACCTCAGGGCAACGTCGGTGCTCTTGACGTCGAGGCCGAGGCCGAGGGCTTCAAGTATCCCCCTTCCTATCTGGAACTCCACGGGGTCGTATCCGAAGAGCGCGAGGTGGCCCGGGCCGCTTCCCGGAGTGATGCCCATGGCCACCGGCGTGTGGAGCCCGCAGGCCGACTTCCGTGCCAGGGCATCGAGGTTGGGTGTGTGGGCGGCCTCAAGCTCGGTCTTGCCGTCTTCAAGCGGAAGCCCCCCGATGCCGTCCAGCACAAGGAGGATTATCCTGGTCCCGTTCTTTACTATCAGGTTGCGTATAAGGTCCTGCATTACATGCACCCCTGATTTTCAATGGACAGCCGCATTCGAGCCTGCCCCTGGCTTATTGGTAGCTCTTTGCGTCCACGAAGGGCAGTGCCCCGCCCGTTACCCTCGGCATGACGCCGTCCCACTTCTTGATGGCACTCATCTGGGCCTCTATCTGCCGGAGCTTTATGAGGTCCGGCGTGACGTTCTGCCTCTGTAGCCTCAGGGACTCGGCTTCTGCCTGGGCCTGGGTTATCTTCTGCTCCTTCTCTATCTTTATGCGCTCCAGGTCGCGCTGGGACTTCAGCACGCGCTGGTCGGCCACCTGCTTATCCTCAATGGCCTGGGCGAACTGCTTTGAGAACTGGAAGTCCACTATCGCGAATGCGTCCACCGTGATGCCGTATTCCATGAGCCTCTCTTTGAGAAGGGCCTTCATGTCGTCGCTGACCAGTGCGCGCTTGGTTATGAGGTCAACTGCGTTGTACTTTGCGGTTACCGCTTTTACGACCTCCTGCACTGCGGGGTCTATTATCCTGTCCTTGAAGGCGACGCCCAGGTTCTGGTAGACCCAGTTTGCCCTGTCGTGCTGGATGTGGTAGTTAAGCGCGATGGTGGAGCGGGTCTCCTGTATGTCGGAGGAGGCCGCAACGGCGTCGGTCTGCGACTTTTGCACCTTCACGTCCACCTTCACGACTTTCTGCATAACGGGGATTATGAAGTGTAGGCCTTCGTCCAGGACATTGTCCTGCACGGCCCCGAAGTTCATCACCACGCCCCTCTCGCCCGCCCCGACCTGTACGAACGGGTTGAGCATCACCACGCCTATGACAATGGCGATTGCTATGATGCCAATGAGCGCGCCCTTCGGCGGTATGATCTTTTTTCCCTTGAGTTCGCTAAAAATGTCTTCGTTCATCGTGTCCTCCTCTGGTAATTTGCCATTCCGGCAATATGACCCTATTGTAAGGTAATCAGGGATAAGGGTCAACCTAATCCTGGATGGAAAGGGCTGTTCCGGTCTGTTATAATCGAATCATGCCCATATTCGAGTATAAGTGCGGCTCGTGCGGCGAGGATTTCGAGAAGCTGGTCTTCGGCTCTCCGGAAATCAAGTGCCCAAAGTGCGAGTCTGCGGAGGTCGTAAAAAAGTTCTCGGTATTCGGGATGAGCGGGGTGGAAAAGCCCTTTGCCGGCACCTCTTCGGCAAGCTGTTCTGCCTGCTCCAAGAGCACCTGCAGTACCTGCGGCTGACAGGACGGAGCCGCTCCAGTCTGCAGAAACCCATACCCTCAAAATTTCCGAACCCGTACGCTCGGGCGCCCTGCCAATCCGGCGAGGCCTCGTGCCTGTCATTAAATAATTGACATTGTGCCCCTATAATCGTATATTAAGCAAGGAATACTTAGTGGGACATTGATGGCCAAGAGGTTTTTCATACTGTTGTCGGTGGCGCTGGCAGTACTTTCGCTGGCTCTTGCGGGGTGCGAGTCCCTCAAGAGGGCGGAGCCCATAGTCCCCGTAAAAGAGTACGAGAAGATGATAGCCGGCAGGTTCGACGCCAACTACGTCGGCACCGGCAATTGCCTGAAGGCCTGCCATTTCCACGACAAGATAAGACAGGACTTCGAGGCCAGCACAATGGGCGCCCAGATGTCGGGCAGGACCGGGATGCCGATCGTGGACTGCGAAAGCTGCCACGGCCCCGGAAGCCTTGCAATCGAGGGCCTTACCGAGGAGGGTGTCAAGGCCGACGCCCGTGAGGGCAAGCAGACCGAATGCGATTACGATACCTTCATAGACATCGAAAACCTCCCCGCCCCGGCCCTTTCGCTCATATGCCTTAAGTGCCACACCGCGAACGCCACGTTCAACCTTCACAACTGGAACGCCGGAAGCCACGCCGTGAACGACGTCTCATGCTCCGACTGCCACAAGGTACATGCCGGCCCCGACCTCGTCGTAAAGCCGAGGGATACGTTTCAGATGTGCTATGGATGCCACCTCGATGTAAAGGCCGAATTCTCGCTCCCCAACCACCACCCCGTGCCCGAAGGAAAAATCACGTGCGTCGACTGCCACGACACCCACAGCACTACGGAGGACGAGCTTCTGAGGATGGACTCCATAAAGGCCACCTGCACGCAGTGCCATGCCGAAAAGGAAGGGCCTTTTGTCTTCGAGCATGCGGGCCAGACCGAGGAGTGCATAAGCTGCCACCATCAACACGGCTCGGTGAACAGTTACATGCTCGTACAGAGCGAGCCGTTCCTGTGCCTCCAGTGCCATACGGGCCATCCGCATAACACTGGGGTAACATTTGACGCGGAACAAAAGGCCGCCTCCTACACCCGGTGCACGGACTGCCACACCAGCATACACGGCACCGACATCCCGTCGCCGGGCGGCGGTGGAAGGTTCATCCAATGACAGGCAAGCGCAAGCTTAAGTGTCTGCTGATATTGTCGTTCTGCGGTTTGTTGTTCTTTGGCCGGGACGCCGTTGCCCAAGACTACGTCCAGGTATACGAGTTCCCGAAGATCGAGCCGGAACTCACAATGACTTCCGGATACGGTTTCGTATTCGACAGCGGCTCTCGAAGGGCAGGCAAGTTCCGCTACCTGAAAGATTCCCCGACAATCGGTGTTGAGCTCGTGGCCTTTCCTATCCCCCACAGGATTCACTTTGAAGTCGACTTCCTGAACAAGAACGACTATTTTGTCGACGCCAGATATGCCTATAAGGACATAATACTTTCGCGGTGGTTGAATAACACCGTTTACCATAACCTCGACAACATAACCCTCTTCGACCTGAACAGTGCCACGGCATCTCCGGGTGTCGATGTAAGAGACGTCGGAAGCAACTACTGGCTGAGGATGGAGCAGAACAAAGTGTTTCTGAGGTTAAAGACCCCCGACTTCCCGTTTCATGTATATATAACAGGCCGGATCGTCGACAAGCGGGGGACGGTCCAGAAAAGGTTCCTCGGCGGCTCGGGATACTTCAATGATGAAGTCAGGATATCACAAAAAAGGGATATAAACTGGGACACCCGCGACGTCACGGTCGGGGTTAACAGCCACCTTGGCCCCCTTGAGGTGGATTTCTCGCACATCGAGAAAAGGTTCGACGCCAATTCGGATTGGGTAATGACCGAGGCCTATACCGCAACCACCTCCACTCCGGTAAGGGCGGCGGGCACTTATCCGCACAGCCTCGTGCCCGACACCGAAAGCTCGACGAACACCTTAAAGGTGCACACGACGTACACGGGCAGGCTCGCGGCTTCTCTGACCCTGTCGAAGAGCGAGCACGACAACCGCGTAAGCGGCACGACCACCGATTTCCTGACGGCCGCTGGAGACCTCAGGTGGATGCCCGTTACAAAACTGACTTTCACCTTCAAGTACAGGCATAAGGACAAGGATGTTGCAAACCCCTCGACGCTTCAGGACGGCTATTACGGGCTCTCAACGAACCCGACCTCCTTCACGGGCATAAGGCCGTCCATATCCTTGAAGTCGGATACCTTCTCGGGGAACATGCGTTTAAGGCTGATGAAGGGGTTCACCCTTCACTCCGGGTATACGTACAAGAAGACGGACAGGACAAACGCGGCATTATGGGACGTCTCCCCCTCGACGACAGAGAACACCTTTCACTGTTCCGCCGATATAAAGGTGCACAAGAAGGTTAAACTCAAGGGGAAATACAAGTACAGGCATACGGACAGCCCGGCCTACAACACTCAGCCGGAGGACACCCACGAGGGCAGGGTCTCGCTTGCGTTGACGCCCACCGAGAGGTTCATGGCTTTCTTCAGTTACGACTTTATGCGTGGAGACAGCGACAACATAGTCCTTGTCGTGGACTCCATCGCTACCGGCGGCAGAGACGTCGAAAGCAACAGGGTGTTTGGGAACCTGACGTTCATTTTTGGGGACAAACTTGCCTTGAACACCGGCTATGGCTATCTTCAGAGTTCGGTCGAGCAGGGCCATGCCTATGGCTTAACGGCCCCGACCCAGATAATCTATCCGGACGTCATCTATGACGACAAAGCCCACAACATCTCGGCGAGCGTGGACTATTCCCCGGTGGAGAACGTGGACCTGAAGGCCGGGATAAACTATACGCAGAGCGAGGGCGAATTCTCTCCGGACAATTTCAGTGTGGCGTCGCTTTCAAAGATTGAAGTCCGCGAGACGGTCTACACGGCCTCTGCCAGAATCGGCCTTCCCCACAAATGGGACCTGGGATTCAGGTACGAGCTTATCGACCTCGATAACCTCATGGAAAATCCCCAAAACCCCACCTACAGCGACGGCGAGGTGCATTTCCTGCTCGTCTCGCTCTCAAAAAAGTGGTAGAATTAAGAAAAAAGGAGTTTTAGGAAGATACCCTCTATTTACGGAAACACCTCCGGCCTCAAGCGTAGCGAGATTACCTCGCTCGAACGGATATACCGCAGAAGGGTCCCGCCCCGGGACATCGTCACCCCCGAGCTTGCCAGGTACATCTCCGGCCTCTCCCGCCAGACGGGCCGGCAGATAGGCGTGCTTCTTACGAGGGGCGGCGTTGTGACCCATGTGATAATGGGCGACGCAAAAGGCATCTTCATACCCCCGCTGGAGGACTACCCACTGGGCAGGAGACCCTTAAGGGGCCTCAGGCTCGTCCACACCCACCTCTCCGGAGAGGAGCTTACGCGCGACGACCTTACGGACCTTGCGCTCCTGAGGCTCGATATAATTGCCGCGGTGGACGTGGGGGACGAGGCCCTGAGTAAGGTCCGCGTAGCCCACCTCGGCCCCGAAGGCATCGACAACTCGGTACACGACCTCCACAGGACGGAGTTCGACTTCGAGGATTTCGTCCGCTCCCTTGAGGAGGAGATGAACCGTCTAAGGGTCTTCGACCAGGCCGACCCCAGGGAGAGGGCGATTCTCATAAGCGTTTCCTCCCGGCCAAGATACGAGCTTGAGGACTCGATGGAGGAGCTAAAGGAGCTTGCCGCCTCCAGCGACGTGCTGGTGCTCGATACGGTCATCCAGAGACCGAAGAAGATACACCCGAAGTTCCTCATGGGCGAGGGCAGGCTCAGGGACCTCGTGATAGAGGCGCTTGAGAAAGGGGCAACGCTGCTCATATTCGACCAGGACCTGGCCCCTACGCAGATGAGGTCGATAAGCGAGGTTACGGAACTCAAGGTAATAGACCGCTCGCAGCTCATACTGGACATATTCGCCAGCCGCGCCCACAGCCGCGACGGCAAGGTACAGGTAGAGCTTGCGCAGCTTAAGCACAGGCTGCCGAGGCTTGCCGGAAAGGGCACGGCGATGTCACGGCTCATGGGCGGCATCGGCGGGAGGGGCCCGGGCGAGATGAAGCTCGAGGCAGACAGACGACGGGTGCGAGACAGGATAGGGCTGCTTCAGAAACAGATCAAGGCCCAGAGGGAGGCGCGCAGGCAGAGAAAGCAGCGCAGGGTCAGCAGAGGGATGCCCATAGTTTCAATTATCGGCTATACGAACGCCGGAAAGTCCACACTTCTTAACGTCCTCACGAGGAGCAAGACTTTTGTTGAGGAGAAGATGTTCGCCACGCTGGATACGGCTTCGAGGAGGCTGAGGTTCCCTCGCGAGCGGGAGGTCGTTATCACCGACACGGTGGGCTTCATAAGAGATCTGCCGAAGGACCTCATGTCCGCTTTCAGGGCCACGCTGGAGGAACTCGAGGACGCGGACCTCCTGTTGCATCTTGTGGATGCCTCCAACCCGAGGTTCGAGGCCCACATCACGTCGGTGGAAAACATTCTTGATGAACTCGGCCTCCTCCGGAAGGAGCGCCTTTTGGTCTTTAACAAGGCCGACATGGTTGGCGCGGAGGAGCTTAAAAACATCTGTGTAAGGTACGGCGCGATAGCCGTCTCGGCGCTTGACAGCTCGACCTTCGCGCCGCTTCTAAAGGCCGTCGAGGAGCGCATCTGGAATGGAAAGTTGGCAGTAACGAGGGTATAATAAGGCATCATGATTAAGGAATTCGCCCCAAAGTGGATTGCATGGGAGATAACAAGGCGGTGCAACCTCCGTTGTGTGCACTGCCGTTCGTCCTCGGAAGAGGAGGTCAAGGGACATCCGGATTTCACCACGGAGGAGGCTTTAAGGGTGCTTGAGGACATCGCGGGCTACGCAAAGCCCGTCGTGGTGCTCTCCGGCGGCGAGCCCCTCATGAGGGAGGATGTCTTCGACATCGCCCGCCACGGAGCCAACCTTGGCCTGAGGATGTGCCTGGCCTCAAACGGTACGCTCGTTACGGAAGAGATTTGTAAAAAGGTTAAGGACTCGGGTATTAAAATAGTCTCGCTGAGCCTCGACGGCTCCACCGAGGCCGTCCACGACGACTTCCGCAGCCAGGAGGGCGCCTTCACAGGCGCCATAAACGCCGCGAGACTCTTTAAAAAGCATGGCATAGAGTTTATTGTCAATTCCTCGTTCACGAAACGTAACCAGGAGGAAATTCCGAAGGTCTGCAAGCTTGCCAGGGAGCTTGGCGCTACCGCGTGGTACATGTTCATGATAGTGCCCACCGGAAGGGGCGAGGATATAATGAGCGAGCTGATATCGAAGGAGGACTACGAGGACATCCTCGAATGGCATTACGAGATGGAAAAGGACGAGGACGTGATGCTCGTCAGACCCACGTGCGCGCCCCACTACTACAGGGTTGTGCTCCAGAAGAACAAGGAAGAGGGCGAGAAGCTAAAGCGCAGGACTTTAAAATTTTCCACCGGTGGGGCCAAGGGCTGTATCGCCGGGCAGCTTATCTGCCTGATAGACGTGGACGGCAACGTGCTTCCATGCAGCTACTTTCCGAAATCCGCCGGCAATGTCCGGGAGCAGTCTTTTAAGGATATATGGGAGAACTCCGAGCTCTTCAAAGACCTCCGCGACTTCAAGCGCTACAAAGGCAGGTGCGGCTCCTGCGAATACATAAACGTCTGCGGCGGCTGTCGCGCAAGGGCTTACTCTGTCTACGGGGACTACCTCGAGGAAGAGCCCTTCTGCAGCCACATGCCTGTGAAGCTGAAAAAAGCAGCAGCCAGGAAGAAATCCTGATTGGAGGATTTTAGAAAAAAATGAACGACACTTTTCTCAAGGCCTGCAGGGGCGAGGACGTGCCGTACACGCCGGTGTGGATAATGAGGCAGGCAGGGCGCTACCTGAAGGAGTACCAGGCGGTCAGGTCGAAGCACGATTTCTGGACGATGTGCAAGACCCCCGAGCTTGCCGCCGAGGTCACGCTCCAGCCCGTCGATATCCTTGGGGTGGACGCGGCGATACTTTTTTCGGACATTTTAACCGTCCTTGAGCCCATGGGCCAGAAGGTCGAATTTATTGAGGGCAAGGGCCCGGTGGTGGACAACCCCGCAAGGGACAGGGCGGGGGTCGAGCGGCTCAGGGTGGCCGAGCCAGAGTCGGAACTCGGCTATGTGATGGAGGCCATAAAACTCCTGAGGCGCGAGCTCGAGGGGAAGGTGCCCCTTATCGGGTTTTCCGGCGCCCCGTTTACGCTTGCCACATACATGATAGAGGGCGGAAGCTCGAAGAATTTCCTCAATACAAAGATGATGATGTACCGCGAGCCGGAGCTTTTCGGCTCGCTGATGGAAAAGATAACCGATACCGTAATCGCCTATCTCGGGGCGCAGATAAAAGCGGGCGCCCAGGCGGTGCAGATATTCGACTCGTGGGCCGGTGCGCTTTCGCCGCAGGATTTTAGGACATATGAGCTCCCCCATATCAAAAAGACTGTTGGGGCTTTGAAGGGCGATGTGCCGGTAATCTACTTCGCAAACGGCGCGGCGGGCCTGCTTGATGAGCTTAACGAGACGGGCGCCGACGTGTTGGGCATCGACTGGAGGGTGGACATGGGCCGGGCCGCGAGAGTGCTTGGAAAAGACCATGCGCTTCAGGGAAACCTTGACCCGCTTTCGCTGTTCCTCCCTGTGGAGAAGTTGAGGGAAAGTGTTAAGGACATACTCGATAAGGCCAAGCCCGCGAAGGGGCATATTTTTAACCTCGGACACGGTATCGTTCCGCAAACACCTGCGGAGGCCGCCAGGGACCTTGTGGAGGCTGTTCACGAATTAAGCAGGAGGGCATGACAGGCGTTGTCCTTCTAAACCTCGGCGGGCCCGACTCGCCCGAGGCCGTGAGGCCGTTTCTTTATAACCTGTTCTCCGACAGGCAGATAATCAGGCTCGGGCCTTCGCCGATATTCCAAAAGCCCATCGCATGGCTTATCGCCGCCCTGAGGGCGGGCAAGGCCCGGAGGGCGTATGACCTGATAGGCGGTAGTTCGCCGCTCCTTTCGATAACCCGCGCCCAGGCCGACGCGCTTGAGCGTGAGCTCGCACCGCACGGCGAGTGCCGCGTCTATGTGGGCATGAAGTACTGGAATCCCCTTATTGAGGATGCCATCAAGCAGGCCCACGGCGAGGGCGTAAAGACCCTTGTGGCCCTGAGCCTCTATCCGCAGTACTCCGCGGCCACCACGGGCGCCTCGGAGGCTACCCTTAAGGAGACGATGAGGCACTACCCTATAAAGTACTACTGTGTGCCGCCATGGTACGACCACCCCCTTTACATCGAGGCCCTCTTGGATACCATATCCAGGAGCCTCAAGGAGCACCCTGGGGCCGAGGTGCTTTTTAGCGCCCACAGCCTCCCGGCAAGGCTTATCGCCGGGGGCGACCCCTATGCCGACCAGGTCATTGCCACGATAAAGGCGGTGGGCAAGAAGCTCGACATAAAGTGGCACCTGGGCTACCAGTCCAAGAGCGGCCCCGTGAAGTGGCTTGAGCCCTCCACGGACGACGTCATCAGAAGGCTTGCAGCCGAGGGCGTAAAAGAGGTGGTCGTAGTGCCCGTAAGCTTCGTATCGGACCATATTGAGACGATCTACGAGATTGATATACTATATAAGGGAATTGCGGAGGACCTCGGCGTCAGTCTCTACAGGACGGACTCTCTGAATACGAATCCGCTTTTCATCTGCGCGCTTAAGGACATGGTCCTCACGGGCATCGAAAAACTCAGGTGGTAAAGGAGTTTTAAAAAACAGGCCGATGCGAATTGTCATAGCAGGCGGGGGGATATCGGGCCTTTCGCTTGCGTACTGGCTCACCGAAAACACCGTAAGACAACTCGACGTCACGGTGCTCGAGGCCGAGGGGAGGCCGGGCGGCAAGATATGGACGGACAGGGCCGAGGGGTACCTCTGCGAGTCCGGCGTAAACGGCTTCCTCGACAACAAGCCCCGCTCGCTCGAACTGGCCTCAAGGGTCTCGCTTGAGGCCATAAGGGGGGACGAGGCCGCTAAAAAACGCTTCATCAACTCCGGCGGCGAGCTTCACCGGCTTCCGGAGTCGCCGCCTGCGTTCTTCAAATCAAGCCTCATGAGCCTTCCGGGCAAGCTCAGGATAATGATCGAGCCCTTCATCTCCAGAGGCACGAAGGACGACGAGACCCTTGCGGATTTCGCAAGGAGGAGGCTTGGCAAGGAGGCATTCGAAAAACTCATAGACCCCATGGCCTCGGGAATCTACGCCGGAGATCCCGAGGATATGAGCCTTCAAAGCTGTTTTCCGAGAATCCACGAGATAGAGCAGACCTACGGGAGCCTGATAAAGGGCATGTTCAAGATAATGGCCGAGCGCAAGACGAAGGTGGGCGCGGGCCCCGGGGGCACGCTTGCCTCTTTCAGGGAGGGGATGCAGAGCATGACCGACAAGCTTGCCTTGGTGCTGGGTGGCAGGGTCAGGCTCAATAGCGGGGTGATTTCGGTCGAGAGGGCCGGGGAGGGTTTTAAAATCCATCTTTCCGACGGCACCACCGTGGAGGCGGATGTGGCCGTGCTCGCGGTGCCGGCCTACCGGGCGGCGGACGTCCTCAGGGGACTTGACGCCTCCATTTCAAAGCTCCTTGGCGAGATACAGTATCCGGCGGTATCGGTAGTATGTGCCGGGTTTAAAAAGGAAAAATTTAAAGGCCTCCGTAACCTCGACGGCTTTGGCTACCTCGTGCCAGCGCGCGAGGGCAGGAGGATACTGGGCACGGTTTTCGACTCCAACGTATACCCCGGCAGGGCCCCCGAGGGATATGCGCTCCTTCGCACGATGGTCGGGGGGGCCAGGGCGTCTTCCATTGCGATGCTCGAAGATGGTAAACTTCTGGATACGGTAATGGCCGAGCTGGGGGATATCGCGGGCATCAGGGCCGAGCCGGATTTCGTGAGGCTCTACAGACACGAGCAGGCCATACCACAATATGCAGTGGGCCACCCCGGAAGGCTCGGGGCGCTCGATGAGGCGCTCAACAAGCACAGGGGGCTATATATCACCGGAAACGCTTTCGGGGGCATCGGCTTTAACGACTGCATAGAGAATTCATATAAGCTTGCCATCAGGATACTGGAGGAGACAGAATGAGAGTTTTAAGCCACCTGGCCGCCCAGGTCCTTATGGTCATTCTAATTTGCGCGGGTGCGGCGGCCGAGGCGCCGAGGTGGCGCGAGTTTTCGGAGGACGAGATAAAGGCAATGGCCCAGACAAAGGCGGTTATTGAGACGCCCCTCGGTAAGATAGAGTTGAAGTTCTTCCCCGAGGCGGCCCCCAACCACGTGGACAATTTCATCACGCTTGCGAAAGAGGGCTTTTATGACGGGACGGTATTCCACAGGGTAATCCCCGGGTTCATGATACAGGGGGGCGACCCGGAGTCCAAGAGCCACAACCGCGCCGGACACGGCACCGGCGGCCCTGGCTACACCATTAAGGCGGAGTTCAATAATATTTCCCACAAAAAGGGCATACTCTCGATGGCCCGTTCCCGCAATCCCGACAGCGCCGGCTCGCAGTTCTTCATATGCGTGGCCGACTCCCCCTGGCTCGACGGCCAGTACACGGTGTTCGGGGAGGTCACCTCCGGCATGGACGTGGCCGACAGGATAGTAAGCCAGCCCAAGGACAGGAAGGACAACCCCATAGAGCGCACAGAGGTGAAGGTAAAAACTATAGAGCCAGCAGTAGAGGAAAAGGCCCCTCCAGATGAGGGGGAGGTAGAGCCTGCAGGTGAAGAAGCCATTTCCGAGGAAGAAAAGGAGGACGAAGATGGAGGAAACCGAGATCCTCAAGATACTGACGACTGAGAGCGAGGAGTTCAGGAAGCTCGGCGAGGAGCACAATACCCTCGAGCAGCTTCTGTTGGAGCTTAACGAAAGGGTGTATCTCACGCCTGATGAGGAGATGGAGAGGAAAAGGATACAGAAACTCAAGCTCCTGAAGAAGGACAGGATGGCGGAACTGTTCAGGGGTTTTAAAGAGAAACGGCGTTCTAATTGATATAAGGTCTGTTTAAAAGTAAAAATGCACTTTTCAAGATAACGTTGGTTAGGAGTGTGTTTTTGCCTTCATGGTGCAAGTTGCAAGGGATCCCTTTTATGAATTAACCGGTTTGGCCCGAGGGGTCAGACCACCGCAAAAAGGAGCAGTGCGTTTATGGCAATGAGGAGCAGGGCTATCAAGAAGGGTGTCGAGCGGGTGCCGCACAGGGCCCTGCTTTATGCCACGGGCATCCCAA
The DNA here is from genome assembly GCA_030667205.1 of Nitrospirota bacterium. Classification (GTDB taxonomy): domain Bacteria; phylum Nitrospirota; class Thermodesulfovibrionia; order Thermodesulfovibrionales; family JdFR-86; genus DAOUWH01. The sequence continues at coordinate 1,412 of DAOUWH010000010.1, read as the reverse complement.
GGAGCGAGATGGACAAGCCCTTCATAGGCGTGGCCACGAGCTTTACCGACATAATCCCCGGACATATCGGGATGCGCGACCTGGAGCGCTTTATCGAAAAGGGCGTGCACACCGGCGGGGGATACCCGTTTTTCTTCGGCATACCCGGCATCTGCGACGGCATCGCCATGGGCCACAAGGGGATGCACTACTCGCTGCCCTCGCGGGAGCTGATAGCCGACATGGTGGAGACCATAATGGAGGCCCACCAGCTCGACGGCCTTGTGCTCCTTACGAACTGCGACAAGATCACTCCCGGCATGCTCATGGCCGCCGCGAGAATTGACGTTCCCTCTATAGTAGTCACCGCGGGCCCCATGATCTCGGGAAGACTGCGGGGAAAAAGGCTTTCGCTCGTCAACGACACCTTCGAGGCAGTGGGCAAGTACAAGGCCGGCAAACTCACGGCCGCCGAGGTCGAGGAGCTTGAGATGTGCGCCTGTCCCGGTGCGGGCGCCTGCCAGGGCATGTACACCGCAAACACGATGGCCTGCGTGACCGAGGCACTGGGGATGAGCCTGCCTGGCTGTGCGACGGCGCTCGCCATATCGAGCCAGAAAAAGAGGATTGCGTTCGAAAGCGGAAGGCGCATAGTGGAACTCGTCAACAAAGGCATAACCCCCCGCTCGATAATGCGAAAGGGCTCGTTCGAAAACGCGATAATGGTGGACCTCGCGCTTGGGGGCTCGACGAACACCGCGCTTCATATCCCCGCCATCGCGCACGACGCGGGCGTTGACATTGAGCTTGAGGCCTTTGACAAGCTAGGCAGGAAGACCCCGCATATCGCGAACATGCTTCCGGGCGGGGAGCACTTCCTCGAAGACCTCGATGAGGCCGGCGGCATCCCTGCCGTGATGAGCAGGCTGAAGGGAAGGCTCAGGAAAATGCCTACCGTAAGCGGCAGGACCATAGCGGATATAGCCGCAAAGGCCGAGGTCATTGACGACGACGTGATAAGGCCGCTTGCAAGGGCCTACCACAAGGAAGGCGGCATCGCGGTGCTCAGGGGAAACCTCGCGCCCGACGGCGCGGTGGTCAAGCAAACGGCAGTGTCGCAGAAGATGATGCGCTTTAAGGGAAAGGCAAAGGTCTTTAACTCCGAGGAGCGGGCCATGCGGGCAATTCTGGCCGGAAAGATAAAGCCCGGAGACGTGGTCGTTATCAGGTACGAGGGGCCAAAGGGCGGCCCCGGGATGAGGGAGATGCTTTCGCCAACGGCTACCATCGCGGGCATGGGCCTCATCGAGTCCGTGGCCCTGATAACCGACGGGCGGTTCTCCGGCGGCACGAGGGGGCCTTGCATCGGGCACATATCGCCCGAGGCCATGGAAGGCGGCACGATAGCCCTTGTAAAGGACGGAGACACCATC
>DAOUWH010000248.1 GCA_030667205.1 Nitrospirota bacterium | reverse complement strand
TTTCACTGTCCCTCCGTCCGAGGAGCCCGCCGTGGACCTTCGGATGCAGGGTCTTCAGCCTCCCGTCCATCATCTCCGGGAAACCCGTGTGCTCGGAGACGTCCTTTACGGCCACCCCGGCATCTTTTAACGTCTTTGCGGTGCCGCCGGTGGAAAGTATCTCCACCCCCATCTCGCTTAAGCCCTTCGCAAGCTCCGCCACCCCTGCCTTGTCCGATACGCTGATAAGTGCTCTACCTATCTTTGCCATAACAGATGTCCCCCCGAGAGATTAATTGGCTTAAAAGAAAGCATGGGAATTTTAACATCTGATAGCGGACTTCGTAAAGGTGCCGCAGGCACTTTAGAAAGGTGCGGCTTTCACGGTGGGCGACGGTATCGGGTATGGGCCGTAATTTGCGGGAATTTTCCGGGCCTCCCGCTATAAACAGGAGGCCCGGAAGGATCTTAACTATATAAAATACGCTTATTTAAGGCGTCTTTCGAGCTCCTCGAAAATACTCTTCGGCCTTTCCTGCTCGACTTCCTTTTCAAAGTATGCCTTCTCGAAGCTCGCAAGGAGAGACCTGAGTATTTCGACCTGGTTGAGGTCGACGGTCTGCTTGGCCGTCATCGCGTGCAACTGCATGCCGTGAAGGAGCGTGAGCATCCTTACATACCGCTGGTACCCGGCCTGGTCCTCGTCGGGTTTTACGGGCTTTACGCGCTGGGTCATGAAGTACTGCGAGACGATGTGCTGTACCCGGGTGGCGTGCTCTTCCTTGTTGTCCACCCAGCGGACGAGCTGGTTGTAGTTCTTCTCACCCGACATGGAAAGGTCCATTATACTCCGCATGGACTTCTCTATAGTGGTGATGTGCTCTGCCATCGTCTTTAACCTCATCTCGTCGTCGTATATCCCGCAGGGTATCTCGCAATGGGCGAACGCCGGGGCGGCAAACGCCAGTGAGACACAAAGCGCCGTCAGAACAACTAGTGCCTTTTTCATCTGTAACCCTCCTGCTTTTTTCTGGTTTATCCATCCGCCGGATACCTAAGTAACTATCACGAACCGGTGACTCTGTCAAGGGCGACACTGGCGACACGGTCGCTTTTAAGCCGGACAGGGAAATGATTGCTATCTTATCGAAAAAAGCGGCTCCGTGATAGACTGCCCACGGCAGATGGGGCACTTGCTTGGCTTCCTGAGCCTCTCCCTTTTTCTGAACACGAAACCGCACTTCTTGCACTCCGCGGGGGTGACCAGCAGGGAGGGGCCCTTCCTCCCGAGGCTCTTTCTGATGTGGCCGAGGTGCTCGTACACGTCCTTTTCCCGGATACCGACGTTGGCGGATATGTCCTTTGCCGAAAGCGTTCTGCCCTCAAGCACGAATATTATCTCCCGCCTGAGGGTCTCCGGCCTATCCGACGGCACGGGAGGCTGCTTGGGTTTATTCTTTGAGCCCATAGTGGATATTATATTGCAATTTACGCAGCATCTGCGATAATTGAAACATGGAGCTTCTACGGAAAGGAGCCATCACATGAAGAACTCCTACGCCCTCGCGGCGGTCTTTATCGTTATGCTCGCCCTTTCGTGCGCATCGCAGGCAGACAGCCTTCCGCCCATAAACACCGGGGCCCAAGGAGTGGCAATAAAGGGCTACGACCCGGTTGCCTACTTCACCCTGGGAGAACCCACAGAGGGGAGCGCGGAGTTCGAGCACACCTGGAACGGCGCCAGGTGGCGCTTCGCAAGCGCCGAGCACCTTGAGATGTTCAAGGGAAATCCGGAAAAATACGCGCCCCAGTACGGAGGCTACTGAGCTTACGCCGTGAGCCGTGGGACCACGGCTGATATTGACCCATTCTCGTGGACCATTGCGGAGGGAAAGCTCTACCTGAACCTCAATAAGGGCATACATAAAAAATGGAGCAAAGACATCCCCGGCAACATAAATAAAGCCAACCGCAACTGGCCCGGAGTGCTGAACAGGTAGCTAACCCGGCATGCTCTACAGGGTGCTGGCAGACGCTGTAGTCCTCCTGCACTTCCTCTGGATAGTTTTTCTCATCCTGGGGGCCTTGCTCGGGGTCAGATATCGGGTGTTAAAGTACTTTCATATCGGGGGGATGGCCTTTGCCCTCTGGATACAGTTGGCGGACTGGTACTGCCCCCTCACGCACCTCGAGGTCTGGCTCAGGCGCAGGCACGACCCCACGCTGGGCTATGCCGGCTCGTTTATTATCCATTACGTCGAGAGGCTCGTCTACATCGAGCTTTCGCGCAGCGCGGTGCTAGGGCTCACCGTCGTGCTCTGCGCCTTCAACGCATGGATGTATTTAAGGAGGAAGCGACCGGGGCGCCGTAGATAAACCCAACCCCCTAAAAAGTCAAGAATTTCCGGGGGTTGGATGAAGGCAGGCCTTGGAGAGGCTCCAGAGGGGTTTTAATGGCTTCCCCCTGTTTCACCGTGCAGC
>DAOUWH010000039.1 GCA_030667205.1 Nitrospirota bacterium | reverse complement strand
TTAATGATTAATAAGTATAATCTACTCCCAAGCTCTAAATTTAGCAATACATTTTTCACGTCCCCCCTCCAATCTCCCCTTCATACTTAATACTATTTCCCCCTGGATGTCAATATTTTTTCGGGGAATTGGAAAAAATATCAAGGATTTCATATTATACCCTGTAACTGAGAGGGGCTTTCTGCGTAGTTCACCTGCAACTGTTGCTTTAATGGTTGTATGAGAGTTGAAGATTTTCGCTTGTAACCCGCAGATGATTTTTAACGTAGGTTGGGTTAAGCGAAGTGCAACCCAACGATTTATTCGTTCTAAAAAGATGTTGGGTTTCGGTCAATCGACCTCAACCCAACCTGCGTTTACTTTTTATTACTTGTAACCGTATACCATGCACATCCCGGAACCCACGACACCTGGGCCCGGACAATCCAGCACCAATGTTCTGGCGCCCAATCGGGCTCCTTCTTTCTTTATTTCCTGCATTTCCTGTGTCCACGGAACTCCGTTATGCAAAATTTCTTTGACGTATCTGAACTGGAAAATCGGCATCCCCCCGCCTTGAGAGCCAAAAGTAACTGTCGGCTCCCCGGAGTATGGTGTCCCAGGCTGAAAAAGTGACAAGTTCTGAATCCCTTGACCCACGCACCCGCCAAGAATAAACAAAAGGATCCCTGAGCAGATAATTGCCTTCCTGATCATAGTACCCCCTTTCTTGCCCGGACTGCCAGGTCAATTGTTCGCTCCATCTGCCCATTTAGTGCCGGGCGGATTATCTTGGCAGAAGAAGCCCCACTTTTCTCTCCATATTCATACATATCGGGTAGTCTGACACCACAATGGCTGAAAGTCAACTGTTTAGTTGTAGTTGTTGAGTTCTTTGAAATTCCGATTACATCCCGGGGAAAATCAGTTTAATCAGTAAACGCAGGTTGGGTTAAGCAAAGCACAACCTGCGTTATTAAATTCCAATAGAAGCCATCACAATGATACCAAAACCGTACTTGCGCGTAACAGGAAGTCTCCCCCCTCCAAACCCCCACTCATACTTAATACTATTTCCTCGCCTCGGCCCGCCCCGGCGGGTTCGCCGAGGAGAACGAGTCGCCTGAGGCGACCCCTGGATGTCAATCCTTCGACAGGCTCAGGATGAACTGCATGTATGTGGCGTCTTTTTCGGTGAACTCGATTCCCATCCCGTTCTGTCTCGGAAGAAAATTTGCCATTCTCGCGTACCTTACAATTCCCTTCATGACAGATTCTCTTCCGTCGGGAAGCCACAGCCTTATATTGACCTGGGTTCCTTCACCGAAGCTTTTCTGCGATCTTACAAAAATCCCCGTTTCCGAAATCCGGACAGTCTTTCCCCTGAAACAGCGATCGCTCGCACTGACCTCTGCTTGAACTTTGATCAAAAACCGTTCGTTTTCCCTTCGCCTACGCGTCATAATTAATTTTATCAGGCTGGACAAGTTTTGTGCATAATTGTCAATTCCAGGAAGTAACCCCCCCTCCAATCCTCCATTCATACTTAATACTATTTCCCCCTGGATGTCAATATTTTCCCCCGGAGAAATTCCCTTGATTTATAGATTCGAGTCATTCGACAACAGGGCCCAGGCCGATGATGAACTTTCCGGTAAAATATCTCTTGCGAATGCCGGGCGCTTCTTTTGCCCATTCATCCAGGCCCACGGCCTTTATCCTGCAAAGGTTGAACAGCTTCATGTTGTGTGGATACTTGTCGGCCCCTTCTGCAGCGGCAGCAAGAATCAGCGACCAGGGGGTTTTGAAACATATTCTGGATCATGATCCGGACTTGTGGCTCAGAAAGGGGAGAGCAGGGGTAGTGGATAGAGGCATATGAATTGGAATGCACCACATCCATATTATAAATGGGGACAACCGTCCCCTATTGCTGTTAAGGGGTTTTCTTCTGTTGCTTTTCCAGCTTCTTTTTTGTGTTCTGTTCGTTTTTCTTCATCTTACGCTTCTGAACCTTGTCTTTATCCTTCTTGCCTCCTTTGTCTCCCATTGCAGCCCTCCTTTTGGTAAAACAGTTAAATGATTACCATTTGAAACCTTCAGTCTGAATCAGTATATCACATGTGAGGCTTTCAGGAAGAAACCCTCCCTGCAAACTCCCATTCATACTTAATACTATTTCCCGGGGGATGTCAATATTTTCAGGGGGAATCAAAGGCCGGTAAATCGCTTCGGGGGAGGGGTTACTTCAACTGCTTCAGCTTCTCCGTCTCGAAGTGGGTTTGAAGCGCCTCTATTATCTCGTCGAGGTGGCCCTCGATCACCTGCTCCAGCTTGTGCAGAGAGAGGCCCACGCGGTGGTCGGTGATCCTGTTTTGCGGGAAGTTGTACGTCCGTATCCGCTCGCTCCGGTCTCCGGTGCCCACCTGGGTCTTTCTCTCCTCGGCGCGCTCTTTTTCCTGCGTCTCTATCTCGAGCTCGTAGACCTTGGAGCGGAGCACCTTCATGGCCTTTGCCTTGTTCTTGATCTGCGAGCGCTCGTCCTGGCACTGCACCACTATGCCCGTGGGCTCGTGCACTATGCGCACGGCGGAGTAGGTGGTGTTTACGCCCTGCCCGCCGGGGCCCGAGGCGCAGAAGGTATCCACTCTGAGGTCTTTTTCCTCCACCTTTACGTCCACATCCTCGGCCTCGGGGAGGATGGCCACGGTGGCCGCGGAGGTGTGAATCCTGCCCTGTGTCTCGGTCTGCGGCACACGCTGCACCCTGTGCACGCCGCTTTCGTATTTCAGGCGGCTGTACGCGCCCTTGCCCTCGACCGATGCCACTATCTCCTTAAGCCCGCCTAACCCCGTGGGGCTCGAGTCTATGACCTCCACGCGCCACCGCTTGGCCTCGGCGTATTTTGAATACATACTGAAGAGGTCGGCGGCGAACAGGCCCGCCTCGTCGCCCCCGGTGCCGGCCCTTATCTCGATGATTACGCTCTTTTCGTCCCTCGGGTCCTTCGGGATGAGCATGACCATAAGCTCCTGCTCAATGGCGGGCTGTTTCTCCCTGAGTTCATCAAGTTCGGCCTGCGCAAGCTCCTTGAGCTCTTTGTCGCCGGAGTGCAGAAGTTCCTCGGCCTCCTCCATGTCCTTGATGAGCTTTTTATAAACGCCGATCTTCTCGACCAGGGGCGAGAGCTCCGCATGCTCCCTGGAGTACCGCTGGTACTTCTGATAGTCCGAGATTATCTCGGGCTTCATGAGAAGTACCATCAGCTCTTCGCAGCGATTCTCGACGGTCTTTAGTTTATTCAGGTCAAGCACCTGCTTCTTCCTCCTCCTCCATTGCGAGCACTTCGGTAAGCGCCCTCAGGGCCACCTGTATCTGCGAAGGGTCGGGCTCGCGGGTCGTGAGCCTCTGCAGCATCAGGCCCGGATACACGATCGCCATGCCCAACTGGGTCTTCGATATCCTTGACGAAAACTTCAGCGTCTCGTATGAAATTCCCGCTATGAGCGGTATCAGCACCACCCTTCCCAAAAACTTATACAGGAGCGGCCACGGCTGCGGGATGAACGAAAACACCAGTATGCTCACGATCATCACTATCAGCAGAAAGCTCGTGCCGCACCTCGGGTGCAGCGGGCTGAGGTCGGCCATGCCCTCCGGGTCCAGCTCGCGCCCCTCCTCGAGGGCGTGAATGACCTTGTGCTCCGCGCCGTGGTACTCAAAGACCCGTCGTATCTCGCTCCACAGCCCGATGAGGACTATGTAGAGCAGGAAGACTGCCACCCTCACGACGCCGTCCACGAGGTTGAATACCAGGGAGCTCTCGGCCACCGTGCTCAGGGCCATCCCGATGAGCTTCGTGGCATAAAGCGGCAGGGCTATGAAAAGCCCGATACCGATAAGCAGGGCCGCCCCTATCGTGGCCGCTATGGCGGTGCGGCTGAGGGGTTTTTCCTCCTCGTCGTAGGCCTTGCTTGCCGAGAACTCAAGGGCCTTTATTCCCAGGACGAGGGTATGAAAGAGCACGAGCACCCCCCTTACGAGGGGCAGCTTAAAAAGCCTCGGAAGCTCCTTAAGGCGCTCCTTCTTGACGTGTATCTCGCCCCTAGGGTCCCTGACCGCCACGGTCCATGCCCTCCGGGACTTCATCATCACGCCCTCGATTACAGCCTGTCCGCCTATCTTTTCCATTCGATAAAAAAAGCCGTTAGCCGGGATACGCAAGGCTAACGACTTGTTGACCGGAGCTTTCTAACTCTCTTCGGTCTGTGCCTTCTCTCTGGCCTTTCTGTACTTCTTCTTGAACTTCTCGACCCTTCCCTCTGTGTCCACAAGCTTTTGCTTGCCGGTGAAGAAGGGGTGGCAGCTCGAGCAGATGTCCGCGTGGATGTCCTTGGTCGTCGAGCGCGTGGTGAAGCTCTCGCCGCATGCGCAGACGACCTTCGCCTCTTCGTATTTCGGATGAATGTCTGGTTTCAACTTCCCCTCCGGTAATGAGTTTCAAATAAATATTATATAGCAACCCCGGCCATTTCGGCAAGCCCTCAAGCACCCCGCGCGGAACGGAAAAGCCGTGTGCGGGGCCAGGGGACGCTTATGTGCGCTCCTCTGGATAAGAAAGCACCGTAATGTTAGAATTATTTCATGTGGCTGAAAGGGCGGCTTAAGGGGGAATGTGGGTTCACGCTCATAGAGACCATGCTTATAGTGGCGATCCTCGCGATGCTGGCCGTCGCGCTCGTGATTAAAAACCCCATCGAGAGGATGAAGGTAAACGCCGCCTCGGGCAAGATAAAGGCCGACCTCAGGTACGCGCGTAAGCTGGCCGTCTCCACGCAGGACAGGGCGGGCATTACGTTTAACGCCAACGGCTACAGCGTCTATGCCGACATTGTCGCCGCTACGCTTGCAAACAGCCCCGCCGAGGGCTGCTCTTCCGACGCCTCGGGGGACTTCGTGGTCGATTTCACCGCCCCGAGGTGCAGCGAGCTAAGCGGGCTGACCCTGAGTTTTTCCGCCGCCACGGCGGCCTTCGATTCGCTGGGCAGCCCGGTGGACGCCGCGGGCGCGGCCCTTGGCACCCAGACGGTGGACGTCACCGGTCCGGGAGGCACAAAGACCGTAACCATAGAGGCCCAGACGGGGAGGGTGAGCAATTGAGGCAAAACCGGTCGGGCAGGGGAGGGTTTACGCTTATCGAGGTGGTGATGGTGATAGTCATAACCGCCATCGCCATCCCCACCCTCGTATTCGTCCTCGGCCAGCAGGCAAGGTTCACGGTAGACGCAGAAAAGATTGTCGCGGCGGCCGACCTGGGGCAGGACCTCATGGAGGAGATACGGTCGAAGGGTTTTGACGCCGCCGCCGGCTACAACGGCTACTCCGACAACAAGACGCTAAGCACCGTGCAATACACACGGGACGTGACGGTCTGCGACGTGAACCCCGCCGACCTCGACACATGCGCGGGCGCCTCGGACTACAGGCGCATAAGCGTCACGGTCTCAAGCGACCTCGGGGATACGGAAATGGTGACCCTTTTGACGGACTTTTAACATGAATAACAAAGGTTTTACACTGGTGGAACTCGTGATGGTCACGGTGATAGTGGCCATCGTGGCGTTTATAGTGGGCGACTCTCTCTACATGGGCATAAAGGGATACCTGACGGCGGAGGACCGGGTTGAGGCCGTCGAGAAAGGCCGCGCGGCAATGGAGAGAATAGAGAGGGAGACCAGAAACAGCATCCTCTTTTCCAATGCCGCTTCAAACGCCACAATACTGTGCTTTAACGACGTCTACGGCAAGACCACAAGCTTTCGCTACAGCGGGACCCAGATAACAAGACAAGAGATAGCGGGCGGCCTCGGGGGCTGTCCCGGCGCGGGCGGCAACGTGCTTGCGGACGACATTGCCGCCTTTGCGTTCTCTTACATACAGAACTCGGGAGTCTCAAACACTACTATCTATGATTCTACAAGGCGCATAGGTATAACGCTGACCTCCACGTCTGACGCCGAGAGCATCGAGCTTGAGTCCGAGGCATATCCGGTGAACGTATGGTAGTCATGGCTGTCGGCAAAAGAGGCGTATCTGCGATAGGCGCGGTGCTTGCGATACTGATATTTACGCTCTTTATCTCGGTCATCGTCTCGGTGGTCAGTACCGGCACGAGCGCCGGGCTCCAGGAGGAAATCGGCATGAAGGCCTTTTATGTCGCCGAGGCCGGGCTCCGGTATGCCCTTGAAAATGGCAACCTGCCGTGTAATTTCGACGTGGCCGCGCCGGTATCTATAGGCGGCGGCAGTTTTACCGCAAGCTCCCGGTGCGTAAGCGGTGCCGGGGGCTGCTCGGCCCCGGCCACGGTTACCGACAATCCCCTTGGCGCGCCGGATACGGATATAAACGTTACATCGGTCGCGGACTACGTGGTGCCGGGCACGATGAGAATCGATGATGAGTACATCCTGTGCACGGGCACTGTGGCAAACCAGTTTACCGGGTGCGTGAGGGGACGTGCGGGGTCGGCCGCCGTACCGCACGCCAACGGCACGACGGTGACCCAGTGTACGGTTACCGCGACGGGCACTTACTCGGCGGGGGTGTTTTTCGGAGACGTAAAAAGGACCGTAAGGACGAGCATTGGGCAATAGGACCTTAAGACATAAGCGACTGGCTCTCGCAATTGGCGTTCTGGCTTTCGCGCTGGCGCTCCCGTCACTGTGCCATGCGGCGATTTTCGGGAACTTCACGGTCGCGACCCCTTCGGCAGAGGCCGTCACGATGGGGGACGCCGCCGATACGCTTTCCTTTACCGTAACCAACGACGCCGCCTCCACAAAGAACATACGGACGGTGTTTTTCAACGCAGACAACACCCTCTACGACTTCAGCGCCGCCACCGTGGCCCCGAACTCGTGCACTAACCCCTGGAACGTTCAGCCCAACAAGGCGGCCTGCTCGCTGCCGGGCTGCATCTCCTTCACCAGCGGCGGCGGCATACCTCCGGGCGGCTCCTGCACGTTCGACATAGTCGTGACCGGAGCGGGAGATACGGCAATATTTACCAACACGCAGGACCAGACCGACACGCTCCTTGCGGTCGTGGCCTCAACCAACGCCGGGGCCAACCAGCAAAAGGGAGAGTTCACCCTTGTCGGGGGCCTCCCGACCTGGCAGCGTAAGTCCCTGGCCGTTGCGCTTACCGCTTCGCCCATATCCACCGGCGTGGGCGGGCAGATAGTAGTTACCATGACAGTGACCAACCGCTCAAGCGCCATACAAAGCGGCGTGGTCGGCTGCGACCCGGCAGCGGCCTGCCCCTCTTTTCCCGCCCCGGTCGGCGCATCGGTCACGGGCATTGGCTCTCCGGTATACGGCTCATCAACGTATACGACCAACCCCAATCCGGCCATACTCAAAAACGACATGGACGCCGTCCAAACGACAGCCAGGGTGTTGAGCACAGCGGGCTTTCCGGCAAGCGGGCGGCTTCTTATAGGCACGGAGCTTGTTGACTACACGGGGACCACAGGCAACTCGTTTACGGGCGCATCAAGGGGCGTGGGGGGCACCACCGCCGCGTCGCATTTCAAGTGGGACGTGCTCTACGGCCAGAACACGAGCGCCTTTACCCTCGACCCGGGCGAGGCCTCGACGATTACATGGATATTTCAGGCAGGGGCCGCGGGAGAGGTATACTTCAGGGCCCTGTCAAACGACACGACCGGCAATGCCACATCGAAGGTCGCGACTTCCAACACGGTGATAATAGGCGATTTCACCGCTTTGACTACCGTGAGCCCGCTGAGCGTCATAAGCGGGCAGACCGTTACTGTGCTAATGGACGTTTACAACAACGGAAGCACCACGCTTACGAACATCACGCCAAGCCTCAGCGCCGGGGGCAGTGCCACCGCCACGCTGGCCTCGGGCCCCGACCCCGCGAGCATTGCCACCCTTCCGTCCGGCGATACGGGCCAGTTCGAATGGCAATACGTCATTACGGGAACCCTGGGACAGACATTTAACTTTACCGGCTCGGCTACGTCCGATACCGTGGGGACAAACCCATCGACGTCGGAGACGGGTGTGATAGTGGTCTACGCCGTAAGCGTAAACCCCGCTCTCCTGAGTACGGGAGCCACGAACGTGACCCTCACCTGGACCGTCTATAACAACGCCGTCATCGAGGTAAAACAGGTCCAGATAGACATCTCGCCCATTGTGGACGGCACCTGCGGCACTAACCGGTGGGTCTACGGCTCCCACGCCGCTCCGGCGAACTGGTCCTCGGCCACTGTGGGCGCTCCGGTCTCGGGCGTGGTATTTACCGCCGACCCGCCCACGGGCACGAACGGGATACTGCAGGGGCAGTCCAAGGACTTCAGCATAACCTTCACCTGCGCGCCCGATGTGATGGCGGATACGACATTCAACTTCCCCGTGACAATTACCGACAAGAGCAACAACACCGCCACCATAGAGACCGACGTCATGGTCACGGCCTACGAGGTCACGATTGAGGCGTTCAACGATGACTGCTCAACGGCCCTTCCTCCGTGGGACCCCGCCGACGGGTATAGCCAGTACTGTTTTGTTGCCACGCTCACGAAGGGCGGGGTAGCGGCGCCCAACGAGCCCCTGACCTTTACCACTACCGCGGGGGCGCTTGCGCCGATCGTCGGCTTTACCAATGCGTCTGGGATAATGGAGGTCATCCTTACCGCCCCGTGCTCGACCATAGACGTATCTCCCACGGTCGAGGCCCGGTACGTCCCCGATACCACGGCATCGGTGACGGTTACGTTCCTCGGCATTGCCGACCCCATACTCCAGTACGTCCCGGGCAGCCTGGTCTTTAACAGGACCGCCCCGGCGCCCACCGGCGACAGGACCGTCCCCGTGAGCATAGACACTGGCGATACGGGCGCCTTTCGGCTCGATGTCACAAACTGCGGGGCTTCGGACATTACCATCCACCCCACAGACACCGACCTCGCCATACTGAGCGGCGGCTCCGATACCTTTGCGCTTGACAGCCTGGTGGACATTACGATATCTTCGCTCGGGACGGCAACGCTGACGTTCGTCTCCGGCACCATCGCCTCCGGCCCGCTGCAGTGCTATCCCGTCCTTACGGTCGATGCCGAGTATGCAGGCCCCATCGACTACACAGGGCCTTACGCCTTTGACAAGGCGCCTCCGGGCGACAGCATCTCCGACACCGTAACCGTAAGCGGGGGCACCGAGTGTGCAGCCATAGCCAACATCAGGATGCTGGACTGGATGGAGCTCTATTAGGGCCACTGGCCCTTTCCAAACTGTATGGTACGTAACAAATCTGGTAAAAGGGCCAGTGGCCCTCCGGTAAACTAATTCAAACTCGGCAATTTCGTACCTCAGACACGCATTAGTTTTTAACCCTGCGTTCTCCCTCGCTCCGCTGAGATTTTCAATGGGGCTTTATAGAAAAGGATAGGAGAATATTATCTATTAGATGAGAAGGATTGGTTTTTAAAAATTCACTGCCTAAGCGCTACATGTCCCGTGGCGGGGTCGTAGTCGAACCTCGCCGGGTCGAGGCCCATGGCGGAGGTTATCTCCGTGAGGCTCTCGGGGTAGCGGCCCTCTGCGGCGTGGTATGCGGCTATGGATTTTCCGAGGGCGTCGAGGTTTGCCTGGTCGGCGGTGGTGTAGGCTTTATCGAGCGAGCGCGTAAGGCCCCTTCCGTACTCCTGGACGGGGTTTTCCTCGCAGGACGAAAACGCCACGAGGCACAGTACTGCCGCCATTATCGTAAGTGCCTGTTTCATGGACTTATTATAGCACCTTGGACGCTTTTGGGTTTCCGTCATTCCCGCCCCGCATAGAGTGCGGGGGCGGGAATCAGAATGAGAGAAAGCATCCGGGATAAAAACCGGATTCCTGCTTCCGCAGGAATGAGACGACGGAAGTATGAATTTTATGGAGCGGGCGACGGGATTCGAACCCGCGACCAAGAGCTTGGGAAGCTCTCACTCTACCACTGAGTTACGCCCGCGGCAAGAATATTATACCACTAAATATATTTGTCATTGCGAGCCGCAGGCG
>DAOUWH010000283.1 GCA_030667205.1 Nitrospirota bacterium | reverse complement strand
GCTTGATGATGCTCCGGTGTTGAGGCTTGGGATGGGTGACGAGAATCCGTTCCGGGAGACCCTTCATGTTCTTCAGCTCCTCCTTAAGGAGCTTGGGCGTAAGGTGTCCCGTCAGTATGGCCATATATTCCATGCTGTTGGGGAAGGAGACCTCGATTATGGCGCAACGGACCGAGGGGTTTACCGCCTGCCATATCTTCGATGTGGGGCCCACGTCGCCGGTGTAAAGGAGACTGCTTCCGGCTTCGTCCTCCACAAGGTAGCCCACGGCGGGCACCGTGTGCTTGACACGGTATGCGGTAATTTTGTAGTTGTTGAGCTTAAAAGACTTTCTGGCCCAAATGGTCTGGAGCTTGAGCACCGCGTTTTCCGGGTTGGGGATTACGGTGAAGTCGGGCCAGACCTTCCAGTTCAGGAGGTTTTGCTTTAAAGCCCTCAGTACCGGGGATATCGAATATATGTTTACGCTGTGGTCATTGTCCGTTATGACGATGTTGTCCGCGAGGAAGGGAATTCCCTTTGTGTGGTCGAGGTGGGCATGGGTGAGGAGTATGTCCCTGATCTTCCATTGCTCCTTTGCCATGAGGGCGGAGCCTATGGTGCCAGCGTCCAGAAGAAGGACGTCGTCTACGAGGAAGGCCGGGAGACTGAAGCCCGGGAATTCAGCGCCCGAGGCGCCGAGTATCCTGAGTTTCATGCCTTCACCTCCTCTTTTTCCCTGACAGTACGGAAGAAGGCCTCGACCACGCCGCCGTCGAACTGGGTGCCGGAGTGTTTTTTAAGCTCCCCCAGCGCTGTCTCGACGCTGAGGCCTTTCCTGTAGGGCCTGTCCGTGGTCATGGCGTCGAAGGTGTCGGCCACGGCGATTATCCTTGCCGAAAGCGGTATCCCGTCGCCCCTGAGGCCGTCGGGGTAGCCTGTGCCGTCGATCTTCTCGTGGTGGCCCCTGACGCCGGGTATGATGTCACCTAGCTGCCGGATATGGCTGAGTATCTCGGCGCCGTATGCCGAGTGCATGTTCATCTTCTCCAACTCTTCCTTGTCGAGCCGGTCCTGCTTCAGCAGGACGTCGTCCCTTACTCCTATTTTCCCGATATCGTGCAATATCGCGGCGAGCCTCAATCTCTCAATCTCTTTTTTGCCAAGCCCCATGCGGCGGCCGGTGGCGACGCTGTAGTCCATGACCCTTTTGGTGTGGCCGCCGGTATAGGGGTCCCGCTTCTCTATGGTGTCGGCCAGGGCCTCGGCCGTACCGTAGAAGGCCTCCTTGAGCTCTTCGTAAAGGTTCGCGTTCTCTATGGCCACTGCCACCTGGTCGGCCAGGGCGCTTAGTATCTGCAGGTCTTCCTGGTCGAACTTTCCCTCGCGCCTGTTTATGGCCTGAAGCACCCCAAGGGTTTTCCCCCTTGTCCTTACGGGCACGCAAACGAGGTCCTTGGTGACGAACGTGCTCTTCTTGTCGGCGCCCTTGAAAAACCTGGGGTCGGAGCTGACGTCGTGTACTATCACTGGCTCGCCCTTTTCGACGACCCAGCCCGCGATGCCCTGACCCCGCTTGAGCCTTATCTCCTTGAGTTTGTCGCCCTTTTCCCCGAGGGCTACCTCGAAGAAAAGCTCCCCGGTCTCCTGGTCGACGAGGAGGAGGCTTCCGGCCTCTGCCCCCAGCAGGGCGGTGGCCGCCTCGATGGCGCGCTTTCTTATCTCGTGTGTGTCAAGGGTGGAGTTGACGAGCGAGGCCATCTCCATAAGGGTCGTTAACTGTTTAAGTCTCTTGTCCGACATAATCAGCCGACGTAGCAGGGCTACCGGATCGCGGCCCTCAGGCCTCTTACGAATTCCTTTACCTTTCCCACAGGGGCCTCGTTGATCTTTCTTACTATCGCGCTGCCAACGATGACCCCGTCGGCGAATTCCGAGACCGC
>DAOUWH010000136.1 GCA_030667205.1 Nitrospirota bacterium | reverse complement strand
GGCTTTTTTATGTCGATGGTAAGGCCTTCGCAACAGAGGGCCGGGCATGACGCGCACTCGCTCTTGGTGGTCTCTTTCATAAGTGATTTTTCCCTTTTCTTTAATATTATTTAATGCAACTTTTAATTATAACAGGGAATGCGGTCGGATTTAAACTAAAGCGGCGGGCATATCGATGTATTCCCCGGCGACAACGGCTAATCCATCGAAGATATGAAAAAGTCTTAGACAACCTCCCATCGAATCAGGCAATTGAATCAGGTTTTACGGATAAGCTCCCTGCTATTGGCAAGCTTGACGGCTAAAAAATTATTTCCCGTAATATCGGGCCTCGACAGCTAAATCCCCATGCCGGAAATGTGCTAAAATATCACAGGCTTAATCAGGACTCACATTTATAATTTATGGATAAAAAGCTCTCCGTAATCCCACTTGGTGGGGTCGAGGAAGTCGGTCTCAACATGACCGTCCTTGAGTACGGCGATGACATCATGGTCATTGACGCCGGGCTGATGTTCCCGGAGGAGGACATGTTCGGCGTGGACTTCGTCATCCCCGACTTTACGTACATCCTCGAGAACAAGGAAAGGGTACGGGGGGTCGTGCTTACCCACGGCCACGAAGACCACACGGGCGCCCTGCCCTTTCTGATGAAAGAACTTAACGTCCCGGTCTACGGCACCCCGCTTACGCTGGGGCTTGTCAAGCGCAAGCTCGCCGAGCACCGCCTCGAAGACGTAAGGCTCATCTCCGTAAAGCCACGGGACGTCATAGAGCTCGGGGCCTTTATTGTAGAGTTCATGAGGGTGACGCACAGCATAGTGGACGGCGTGGCCCTGGGCATCACGACCCCCATCGGCAGGGTCGTCCACACCGGGGATTTTAAAATCGACCCCACGCCCGTGGACGGGGAACTCCTTGACTTCCACAAGTTCACCGAGTACGGAGAAAAGGGCACCCTGCTCCTGCTTTCGGACAGCACAAACGCCGAGCGCGGCGGCTTCACCTATTCGGAAAAAGAGGTCCGCAGGGCCTTTGAAAGCATATTCTCCACCGCCCCGGGCAGGATAATAATCTCCACCTTCGCAAGCAATATCCACCGCATACAGCAGGCCATCGACGTGGCCGCCATGTTCGGAAGAAAAGTCATACTCTGCGGCAGGAGTATCGTGGGCAACGCCCAGATAGCCCTCGACCTGGGCTATCTCAGGATACCGAAGGACACCTGGCTCAAGCTCGACGCCCTCCAGAGGCTCAAGGACAACGAGGTCGTGATAATAACCACCGGAAGCCAGGGCGAGCCCATGAGCGTGCTTTCGAGGATCGCCACCGGCGAGCACAAGCAGATACAGATACGCGAAGGCGACATCGTGATACTCTCGGCAAAGATGATACCCGGCAACGAGCGCCCTATCGGCAGGATAATAAACCACCTCTTCAAGCGCGGGGCGAACGTCATCTACGAGAAGGTCTCCGAGATACACGTCTCGGGCCATGCCTCGAAGGAGGAGCTGAAGCTCATGCTCAACATGGTGCGCCCCAGGTACTTCGTGCCCGTGCACGGGGAGTACCGCTTCCTCGTCAGCCATTCGAGGCTCGCCCGCAAGCAGGGCATCCCCCGTGAGAACGTCTTCATCCTAAGCGACGGCGACTTGCTCGAAATTACCGAGGAGGGGGCACGGGTAAACGGCAAGGTGCCCTCCGGAAGAGTTTTTATAGACGGCATAGGCGACGTCGAGGAGATGGTCCTCAGGGACCGCAGGTGGCTGTCGCAGGACGGCATCGTGCTCATCCTGATTACGGTGGAGAGGCCCTCGGGCGATATCGTCGTGGGCCCCGATATCATAACCAGGGGCTTTATACACGAGGAGTCCTCCCAGGAGATACTCGACGAGGTCAGGGACCTCGTCTCCGAGACCATCAAGGGCCTCGACCAGGAAGTCGTCTCGGACAAGGCTTTGCTACAGGCGCGCCTGAGAAACGTGGTTAAAAAATATTTCCGCAACACCATGGACAGGCGGCCCATGATAATGCCTATAATAGTCGAGGTATGATGGACGGCCTGGCAAAGGAATATCTCGTCTCGTTCTACAGCAAAAACCTCATGCTCCACGGCGACAGGCCCGAGGCACTTCGCTGGAGCCCCGTGGGACAGCGCATGCGCTACCGGGTGCTGCTTGATATAGTGCCGGAGCTCAACGGGAAAAAAGTCCTCGACTACGGGTGCGGAAAAGGAGACTTCTTCGGGTTTCTTAAAGAGGATGGCATTGATGTGGAGTATGCCGGGGTGGACATAAACCCCGACCTCATCGCCCTTGCCAGTAAAAAACACCCGGAGGCCGTCTTCAGGGTAGCGGACATCGAGGAAGACACCTTTACGGACAAACGCTTCGACCTCGTCTTCGTCTGCGGAGTCTTCAACAACAGGGTCGAGGGCGTCGAGAAAAGCATGAAAAATGTCCTGGTAAAACTCTTTGACCGCACCGAAGATGCCCTGGCCCTGAACGCGCTTTCTTCGCACTCGGACTACAAGGGGGCGGAGCTAAACTACACCTCGCCGGAGGATCTGGCGGATTTCGTCAGTAAGAACCTGACGCCCCATTTCGTGCTGAGGCAGGACTACCTGCCCGGGGATTTCACCATTTTCCTTTACAGAAAAGCGCCCGGGGGTTCGGCCTGATGCACGCGAAACTGAGAATAGGGAAGATACCGTACCTGAACCTGGCGCCGATATTCCACGTGCTCCAGAAAGAGTGCGACTGCATGGGCTATGAGTTCGTGGAGGGCTACCCCTCGGCCCTGAACAGGATGCTCCGGGAAGGCAAGATAGACGTAAGCCCCTCCTCGTCAATCGAATACCTCAGGGACGAGAGCGCCTACGGAGTAATCGAGGGGCATTCGATAAGCTCGCGGGGGCCGGTGGAGAGCATCCTGCTTTTCAGCAGGCTGCCCCTAAAGGGACTTCACGGCAGGGAGGTGTTCGTCACGCACCAGTCCGAGACATCGGCGGCCCTCCTTGAGATCATACTCAGGAAATTCCACAGGATCGACTGCGAAATAGTAGTCAGCAACATGCCCTATAACGAGGCATTGAAATTTCATTCTGCCTACCTCGCTATCGGCGACGATGCCCTGAGGGCGGCTCGCATGGCGCAAAACATCCCCGAGGAATGCCCGGAGACCGGCTGCAGCTTCCTGAGGTTCGGGCTCACACAGTACTTCGTGTACGACCTCGGCGAGATATGGCAGGGCTTCACGGACCTGCCCTTTGTCTACGCCCTCTGGATCGCCCGGAAGGACATGCCCGGCGAGAAAAGAGAGCTGCTTGAGAGATTCATACGCGACCTCGGCCACGCAAAGAGCGAGGCGCTGAAAAAACTTCCCGAGCTTGCAACCCGTGTCGATGCCGTCATACCGCCCGAGAGGGTCGCGGAGTACTGGAGGCTCATCTCCTATGACCTCGACGAAAAGCACATGGAGGGGCTTGGGATGTTTAAGCGCTACCTCAAGGAGCTCGGACTTCTTAAGTCCTCGTGATACTCCTGAATGGACTTAGGGAGAGCTTTTAGTCCCATTCGTACACCTTCCCCGCGCAGATGGTTATGACCGGGGCCCCCATCAGGAGCCACCCATCAAACGGAGTATTTTTACCTTTAGAAACAAAGTCTTTTGGGTCAACCTTAAACTTCTTCTTTAAGTCTACGATCGTCACGTCCGCCCTTGCCCCCGCCTTCATGGTACCGCGTTTGAGGCCGAGTATCTGCGCGGGGTTAAGGGCCATTTTCTCAACGAGCCCCTCAAGTGTCAGCACCCCCTCCTCCACCAGGCTCAGCGACAGCGACAGCGAGGTCTCAAGCCCCGATATCCCGGGCGGCGCATGGTCGAATTCGAGGAGTTTTTCGTCGTAGTGATGGGGCGCGTGGTCGGTTACTATTACGTCGATGGTGCCGTCTCTAAGGCCTTCCTTAATCGCTTCGATGTCGGCGGGGGTCCTGAGCGGGGGGTTCACCTTTGCGTTGGTGTTGTAGCCCATTACGGCGTCCTCGGTTATCGAGAAATAATGCGGGCAGGTCTCTGCCGTGACCTTTACGCCACTGGCCTTGGCCTCCCTGATTATTTTTACCGAGCCCTTGGTCGAGACATGCGCCACATGAAGCCTCCCGCCCGTAAGCTCCGCCAGCGCGACGTCCCTGAAGACCATTGTCTCCTCAGCGGCCCTCGGTATACCCTCCAGGCCCATGATCTCCGAGAGAAGCCCCTCGTTCATGGACCCTCCGCCAGAGAGGTTTAAATCCTCCGAATGGGCGATTATCGGCACGTCGAACGCCCTCGAATACTCAAGCGCCCTCCTCATTATGACCGGGTTCATCACGGGCATGCCGTCGTCCGTAAAGGCGATGCAGCCCTCTTCCTTCATCAAGCCGAACTCGGCAAGCTCTTTCCCCTTAAGGCCCTTTGTAATCGCGCCCACGGGAAACACCGAGCACATGCCCTCCTTCTGCGACTTCCTGATGACAAACTCGGTGATACCCGAGTTGTCGTTTACGGGCGAGGTGTTGGGCATTGCGCAGACGGTAGTGATGCCGCCTTTTATGGCCGCATGCGTGCCGGTATTGATGGTCTCCTTGTACTCAAAGCCCGGCTCCCTAAGATGGACGTGCATGTCCACCAGGCCGGGCATCACGTGCTTGCCGCCGGCATCGATTACCCTGTCTTTCTGTGTTAAAAGCCCTTTCTGCGCCTTTCCCTCCGGGTACATGCCCCTGATGATGCGGCCCTCTATCAGCAGGTCGAACACACCATCGATATCCTGTGAGGGATCAATGATATGGCCGTTCTTTACAAGTATCTTCACTGCCTTGCCCCCGCAAGGAGATACAGCACCGCCATCCTCACGGCAATGCCGTTTGTCACCTGCTCCAGTATTACCGACCTTGCCCCGTCGGCCACTTTCGATGTTATCTCTATGCCCCTGTTCATGGGTCCGGGGTGCATTACTATGGCGTCGTCGTTGGCAAGGGCAAGCCTCTCGGTGTTCAG
>DAOUWH010000226.1 GCA_030667205.1 Nitrospirota bacterium | reverse complement strand
TATCGGGCTGGTAGCCCACACAGTCGTATCTCAGGGTGTCTATGCTAATAAGGATTACTTTCATTTGGAAGCGCTTCTGAATATTATACTCAAAGTCCTATGGAAAGTGCCCTCAAAGCTGGCACACGGCTGGGAATTAAAGCCCCACAAGGGAAGGCATTCCCGCCGTGTAATTTTCACGGGTTCAGGATATAATTCTATGCCTGACTTTACAAATGGCGACATTGCAACGATACTGAAAATGAGATTTAACAATAACCCCATGGGCAGTGCGTTTTTCTGGTTTTTCGCCTTTCTTCTGGCTGCGGAGATGGCCGCTCACGCTGCTCTTAGGATCCAGTGGGGCAACCCGTGGGGGTTCGAATCCCCCCTCTCGCACCACCCTCAGGAGAAGAACTCTCCCTTGTCGGCGTAGGTCTTCCAGCGGTTGTGCATCCAGAGGTACTGCTCCGGGTACATCCTTATTACTTCCTCCATCGTGCGGTTCATCTCGGCGGTAAGCCTTAGAATCTCCTGCTTTTCGCTTTCGTACTCCCCCGGCCAGATGGGCTCGGAGACGAACCCCTCAAACTTCAACCCCTCGCCAGCGCGGCACGCCGCAACCACAACGATTGGCCTTCCATACGTTATCGCAAGCATCGCAGGGATAGGAGTTGTGAGGGCCTTGTGCCCGAAGAAGTCCACCGAGACGCCGTGCTTTGTCGCCTGGTCGGGCAGTAGCCCAAGGGACTTTCCAGACCTTAAAGACTTTCGCAGAATGAAGAGGGCGTTTTTCTTGGGGATTACTATCTGGCCGCTTGCCGTGCGGTCCTCAAAGAGGAGTTTTCTAAGATACGGGTTGTCCGGCGGGCGCGCGACGACCACAAGCGGAATGCCCACCGCCTTGCTCACGTGTGGCAGCATTTCCCAGTTGCCGATGTGCGGGGTCACGAAGATGGCGCCGCCGGCCTCGTCATGAATTTTCCTGGCCTTGTTAAACAGTTTAAAGATGTCCTCGCTGGTGTACTTCGGGTCCTTAAACGCGTCGGGCCTGTCAAGGAGGGGGCGGAATTTTATTATCTCTATGAAAGTCAGCAGGAACGAGGCGCAGCTCAGGCGGGCAACTCTCCTTATGCGGGCGTCGTCGAGTTCTCCTCCGAGGCCGTCCCTGAGGTTTTTAAGCGCGATGCCGCGCCTTTTTGAGCTTGCAAAGTACAGGATGTTCCCAAGGAGCGCGCTCAGCGCCCGCGCGGCCCACATCGGCAGGGCCTCCACAAGGGCGATTACCAGCCGCGCAAACGCGTACTCAAGGATGTAGGTGAGTTTTCCCTTTTTCCTCTTCTTCTTAGCCACCGTCTACCACTACGGTTGAGGACTCGCCCCCGACGCCGTAACTTATGGAGAGAAAACCGTCCCTGCCGCAAGGCTGAGGCGAAGCCGATATCATCATGTCCCTAAAATCGCTTTCGGCGCTTGTAAAATTAAGGGTCGCCGGTACGGTCCTTTTCGCGAGGGCGTCCACTCCGAATATTATCTCGGCCACGTCGGAGGCCGCCCCCATGTGCCCGGTGTAGGGTTTTAAACCGCAGAGCGGGACCTCAACCCCTGCCTCATCGAGGACATAAGCGATCGAGGAAAGTTCCGAGCGGTCGCCCCTCTGTGTGGCGCTTCCGTGGAGGACTATGAAGCCCAGGTCGGAGGCTCCGAGGCCAGCGTCCTTCAGGGCCCCCTCGATGCTCCTTACGGCCACCCTCTCGGGCGTTGTAAAGCTGCGCCCCCCCGAGTGCTCGATACAATTGCCAAAGCCCCTGAGCCGTCCGGCTATTGTTGCGCCTCTGGCCACCGCGCTTTCCTCTGCCTCAAGCAGCAGTGCCGCCCCGCCTTCTCCGGGGATAAAGCCGTCCCTGCGGGAATCCAACGGCCTGAAGGAGGCGGCCCCTTGCCTGCAGCCCGAGAGCACGCCGATGCCTTCAAGCTCATAGAGCGGAATTTCGGTTATCCAGCTTCCGCATCCCACCGCCAGGGCGGTGTCCGCCCGGCCCTGCGCGATGCTCCTTGCGGCAAGCTCCACGGCGTGAGAGCCGCACGGCGAGAGGCTCGCGATGGACGTATTGGACCCCATGAATTCGTAGAACGCCGAGAGGAAACTGAAGAGGTTGTTCGCTATGGACTCAAGGAGGAAGAACGGCGGCACCTTGTTCAGCGTCGAGGTGTTAAGCTTCTCCCAGTCAATGTCCTGCCACCTGCCAGCCGAAGCGTCCTTGACGGCAGGGTAGAGGAAGCGGTGGTCTATGTTCGTGAAATCCCCCGAGGCGATATAAAGCGCCCTGCGCCCCGGCGGAATGTCTTCGAGGTTGATGCCCGCGCTTGTGACGGCCTCGCGCGCGGAGTGAAAACCCAGCACAGCGCCCCGGTTTAAAAACTTCATCTGGCTCAGGAGCTTGCGTTTAAAATCATCCGTGGGCGGAAGCTCCCCCACGCGCCCGGCATAACGCAGGGACTCCGGCAGGCCGGCCCCTTCATCCCGCGCGCCGATGCCCGTCTTCTGTGCCCGGAGGTTTTCGAGATTTTCCGCAACGCTTGCGCCGAGGGGTGTAACAAGGCCCAGCCCGGTGATGACGACCTGTCTTTCGGGCATCTTAGGGCTTAAACTCCCTAACAAGTATCTGGAAGTGGTGCCTTAAATCCTCCACGTCCTCTATATCTTCAACAGGAACCTTATCGGCCTCGAACTCCGCCTTTACGAGTTTCTTTCCGCCAGACGTGCAAAGGCCCTTAAAAACCTTCATGCCGCCCTCTTCTGTGACCTCGACCTCAAGCTCCACCTGGTCGCCGGGCAGGGCGAACCTGTAGAAATTGCACTTCCTCACATTGGTCGGCAG
>DAOUWH010000085.1 GCA_030667205.1 Nitrospirota bacterium | reverse complement strand
CCTGACCACTTGCACCACATCGTACCGCCATGGAAAGAAGTTGCTGTTGTCCTCGCACTCAGCACTCTCCACGTGCTCGTATTCCGCTGGATAGTAAACAGGATGCCGGTGACGCGCGAGGAGCCCGGCTACAGGGCGCACTGAAAAGGTTTTTGTACAAAGGAGGCCGGCCCTAAAGGCCGGCCTCCCCACAAAAAGCTGACAGGTGAGGATGAAAGGCAAGAAATTCATAATCCTGTTCTTATCCGCGGTAATTGCGCTGGGGGCGCTTGCCCAGTCCTCCGCTGCAAAAGGAACTACAGCATGCCTCGAGTGCCATGCGGAAAAGGGCCGCTCGATACAGTTCCAGGACGGAAACTCCATCGAGGCATACATCGATGCCGGGGCCTTCAATGCGTCGGTGCACAGCTTCCTCGACTGTACCGACTGCCACCGGGGGTTCACGCCCTCGGACCACCAGGAGATGAAGTTCAGGAGCAAGGAACTTTTTAAACTCAGATACTCCCGCATCTGCAGGCGCTGCCACAAGGACGAGGACATCAGCAAAAAAGCCATCCACGCAAGCCTCCTTAAGAAGGAAACGAACGGCGATTCCCATGTATGCACCGACTGCCACGCCGCCCACTCGGTCACGCCGGTGGCAGGAGGAAAGGTATTCGCAAACGAGGAAAGCTACTGCCTGGGCTGTCACGCACACGAGATATCCATGCGCTTCAAAAACAACGAGACCATTCCCCTGAAGTTGGACATGCAGGGCCTGAAGGCCTCCGCGCACGGCAACCTTAGCTGCTCGGACTGCCACTTCGGCTTTTCAAGCGAGGAACACCCCACGAGGAGCTTCCGCACCAGCAGGGACTACGCCATCGCATCGGCCGACGTCTGCAGGCGCTGCCACTTCGACAAGTACACCAAGACGCTGGAGAGCATCCATTACTCCCTGCTGAGCCAGGGGAACCTCGGCACCCCCACCTGCACCGACTGCCACGGCTCCCACCTCATAGCGCGCATAACCGAGGACGGGGAAATGAGCGCCAGGAAATGCCAGAAGTGCCACCAGGGGATATACGACATCTACTCAAAAAGCGTCCACGGCGCCGCGCTCTTTAGCGAGCACAACCAGGACGTGCCTACCTGCACCGACTGCCACAAGGCGCATGACATAGACGACCCGCTTACGGTGGAGTATCACGAAAAAATTCCAAGCATGTGCAGCGACTGCCACGCGGACAAGGCCATCGTGGGCAAGTACGGTCTGTCGACCGACGTGGTAAAGACATATCTTGCGGACTTTCACGGCATCACCCTCGGGTTTTACAGGAAGCAGAAAGACGAGTTTTACAGGCCGGCACGCCCTATCGCGGTATGCACCGACTGCCACGGCACCCACAACATAAGCAGCACCGTAGGGCCGGGAGCGGCCGCAGTAAAGGCGACCCTGCTTAAAAGATGCCAGAAGTGCCACGAGGGCGCGACCGAGAACTTCCCGGACACGTGGCTTTCTCACTACGTGCCGAGCATGTCGAAGGCGCCGATGATATTCATCGTCAACAGCGTCTATAAGATACTGCTGCCGATCATGGTGCTGGGGCTTCTGCTACAGGTACTGCTACACATCTGGCGGTATATCGCAGACAGGTAAAAGCATGGACGAGGAAAAAATGGACGTCATAGGAAACAATAAAAAAATCAGAAGGTTTTCCACCGCCCGCATCATAGAGCACCTGGTGCTCATCGTGGTCTTTACGACACTGGCCGCCACAGGGCTCTCGCAGAAGTTCTATTACCTCAAGGTCTCCCAGTGGCTGATATTCACGCTCGGGGGAATTGACACCGTAAGGCTCATTCACCATTACGCCGGAGCGGCCTTTGCCGTGCTCGCCCTGGTGCACATAACAGTGGCGACCCTCGGCATCTGGCTCCTCAGGTGGCAGCCCTCTATGTTCGTCACAAAAAAGGACATCCTCGACGCGGTACACAACATCAGGTACTACATCGGCCTGGAAAACAGCACCGCCGTGTGCGACCGCTACGATTACAAGGAGAAGTTCGCATACTGGCTTGTGCTGACGGGCGGGGTGATAATGGGCATGACGGGGTTTACGTTGTGGTTTCCGATAACCATCGCAAAGTACCTGCCCGGCGAGGCGATACCGCTGGCGAAGGCCATGCATTCGAACGAGGCCCTCCTGATATTCCTGCTCATCACCATCTGGCACGTCTACGACTCGATATTCAGCCCGGACGTATTCCCCCTGGACACAAGCATATTTACGGGTTACACCACCCGGGAAAAGATGCGCCGCCTGCACCCCCTCGAACTGGCAAGGCTTGAAGGGAAAAGCCCGGAAGAAATACTAAAAAGCAGCGCCCCGGATTCCGCAGAGGCGGAGGAAGAGCCGGGGCAAAACCCCTTGTAATTTCACACCAATAAATTCTAAAATAAATTTACTATGGGGCGAGACGGCATTTGTGTGTGCAGCCTTCTCTTAAATGTATGAGCCATGCAAAAAAGAATCATATTTCTGGTTGTCGTTAGCGTACTTATAATACTTGCAAGCGTCGGTATTATAAGCAACTTCATTGTAAGGGACTCCATCAAACACTCTCTTAAGCACCGCCTTGTCCTTGCCTCCATCATCGGCGAAAACATAGACTACATCATCGAGAGCAACCTCACGAGGCTCCACGACATATCGCTTTCGGGCAGGGTCGATTTCACGGACAACGACTGGGAGCCGGAGAAACGGGCACTGAGGACCGCCTACGAATACTCCATCTTTACGGACGGAATCTTCCTGATGGACAAACTCGGCAACGTCGTCCTTACATACCCGCACAGGGACGAGGGGGCCGTAAACCTCCTGAGCATCCCGTACATCGGAAGGACCCTCACGGAGAAAAGGCCCGTAATATCCGACATCTACAAGGTCTCGCCCACCAGGAAAAATGTCATCTTCGTCCTCGTCCCCCTTAAGGACAAGGACGGGGAGATAATCGGGGTGGCAGGCGGAGAGATAAACCCGGCAAATTACATGTTCACCGATATCCTCAAATCAACCCCCGCCGGAGAGGGCACCCTCATAGAGCTCATTGACAGCCATGGCATCGTGATATCAAGCACGGAGCAGGCCCGCATCCTCACCAACAGCGACCACGACAAGTTCCTCGGCAACCTCATAACTCAAAAGAAGAACATAGTGGGCACGTGCCACAGGTGCCATATAGAGGAAGAGGAATTCTCAGGCGGGGACAGGACAGATGATATGATGGCATTTGCGACCCTGTCGCTTGCCCCCTGGGGGGTATCGGTCAGGGAGCCGCAGGAGGTAGTCTTTGCACCCTCCACTACCCTGAAAAAGGTATTCACGATACTGAGCCTGATTTATATAGCGACGGCAGTACTGCTTGCCGTAGGCCTCAGCAAAAGCATTGTAAGGCCGATACGGCTGATCACCGCCGCTACGAAAAAAATAGCCAGGGGAAACCTCTCGGAGACCGTGGCGGTCACAAGCACGGATGAGTTCGGCATATTGGCCGACAGCGTAAACACCATGAGGCTCAAGCTTGCAAAATACCTCAGCGCCCTCCAGATCTATAACGTGCAGCTCGAAGGCCGCGTGATGGACAGGACACGGGAGCTTCAGCAGCGCAAGCGCCAGCTCGCCACGCTCCTGGACGAAGTCATAAAGACCCAGGAGGATGAACGGAAACGCATAGCAAGAGAACTCCACGACGAGACCAGCCAATCTCTTGCGGCCCTCGGAATGAGCCTGGATATCGCCACAATCGCCCTCAGGGAAAACAGCCTGAGCCCCGAAATGATCGTCGAACAAAAAGAAAGGGTAGAA
Source organism: Nitrospirota bacterium (assembly GCA_030667205.1). Lineage (GTDB taxonomy): Bacteria > Nitrospirota > Thermodesulfovibrionia > Thermodesulfovibrionales > JdFR-86 > DAOUWH01. The sequence goes on along the minus strand of DAOUWH010000085.1, from coordinate 2,993 downwards.
CAGCTCGTAAGAGGCATCAACAGGCTGATAGTTGACCTCAGGCCGCCGGTACTCGACGACCTCGGGTTCGAGTCCGCCGTAAGATGGCTTCTCGAAAGGCACCTCGCGAGCAAGGACATCAAGTACCACCTGATCGCCTGCGACAAATTCAAAAACCCGGACGAAACGGTTTTTAACAAAAAAACAGGACTGAGGCTCTTCCGCATCATACAGGAAGCCGTCATCAATATCTCAAAGCACGCCGACGCAAAGGCCGTCTCAATCACGCTGAACTGCAGCGAAACGAACCTCGAAATTGATATAATAGACGACGGCATGGGGTTTGACCCGGAGGAGATTTTCGCAAGCGCAAGCACCACCGACGACAACAAGGGCTTTGGACTGCTCGGCATAAGGGAGCGTGTCTCAAACCTCGAAGGGGAAATGAATATATATTCAAAGCCGGGCGCCGGTACGCACATAAGCGTTAACATCCCGTTAAGCCCGGTGGACGCATAAAAAATGTCCAGAACTCGGATACTTATAGCAGACGACCATGCCCTCGTCAGGGAGGGCATTATTGCGATGCTCAAGCTCTACGACGACGTGGAAGTGGTGGGTGAGGCTGCGGACGGCAAGGAGGCGATTGATAAAGCAGAGAAACTCAGGCCCGACCTCGTGCTGATGGACATAGCGATGCCCGGCCTCGGGGGGCTTGAGGCCACGCTTGAACTTAAAAAATCCCAGCCCGAGCTTAAGGTCCTCGTGCTGAGCCAGTACGACGACAGGGAATACGTAAGCAGGTTCCTCAAGGCCGGTGTCTCGGGCTACATACTGAAGAGGGCCCTCGGAAACGACCTTATCGTCGCCATCAGGGCCATCATGAAGGGGGAGAGCTACCTCTATCCCTCTATCACATCAAGCGTGATTAACGGCTACCTTGACAAGGATACGCCGGAGATCGAAGACCCGTATGAAAAGCTCACCGACAGGGAGCACCAGGTCCTGAAACTCATCGCGGACGGCCAGAGCCACAAGGAGATAGCCCACACCCTGGGCATTAGCGCAAAGACCGTCATCGCCCACCAGACGAACCTCTCTGAAAAACTCGATATCCATTCCCGCGCCAACCTCATCAAGTTCGCCATCCGCAAAGGCATAATCAAGATAGACACCTGAGACAGCCCCGACATCCGTTCCCGCAAGGCCACCCGGCTACAGTGGATTCTCAAGCTCGACCTCAAGCCCCTTGTCCATCGAGTAGACCGGGTACATCCTGAATTTCCTGACCCACGGCTGTTTCAGCGTAAAGTCCGTCCCGTGCCAGAAGAACACCCAGGGGGCGTCACGGACGATTATGCTCTCGGCCCTCCGGTAGTAGTCGTCCCGCATTGCCTCGGTAGTGGCGCGCTGTCCGGCCTCGATAAGGGTGTCCACCTCGGGGTTTGCATAAAGCACCCGGTTTCCGCCCGGGCCGCGGTTGGAGGAATGAAAGAGAGGAAAGAGGAAATTTTCGGGGTCGGGGTAGTCGGCCCACCAGCTTAGCCAGAACATATCGGCCTCGCCCCCGTTTACCGCCTGTTTGAAGGCGCTCCACTCAAGCTGCCTTATTTTCACATCAAGCCCGGCATCCTTGAGGTAAGCCTGTATGACCTCGGCTGTGTCCACTACCTCGGGGTCCGCGGTTATGAAAAACTCCACCTTTCTGCCGAATGCGCCTTCCTCCTTTATGATTGCCTTCGCCTTCTCAGGGTCGAAGGCATACGATTCCGGGGCTTGCCACCTTCTGAGGATATCGGGAACGGGGCCTCTGGCCAAACGCCCCCTCCCCTCATAGAGAGTAGCCAATATCTTTTTTCTGTCTATTGCGAGGCTCATAGCGCGCCTGAGTTCAGGGCTATTGAAGGGCGGCCTTGAGCAATTGAGGCCCAGGTAGTATGTGTTAAGACCCTCGGCAGACGTAATGTACTCCCGCCATTTGGAAGAGTTCCTGTATCTGGCATAGGCCGAAGCCGGAATGGCTATCGCGTCGAGGTTTCCAAGCTCGAACTCCGCCACAGCGGTAAGCTCCTCGGGCATGACCCTGTAAATAATGCCCGTTACTCCGGCAGGCCCCTCGGAATAGTCCTTCTTCGCCTCAAGCACCACCTCTCTTCCCGGCAACCAGCTCTTAAGCACGTAGGGGCCTGTACCTGCCGGATTCGAGGAGAAATCGGGTCCGAGCTCTAAAACTTTCTCCTCGGGCACGACATAGGCGTTGGTCATCGTCAGCAGGCCTAAAAATGGAGAGAACGGCTCCTTTAAAATTATCTCCACCGTGTAGTCGTCGGGCGCTCTGATGCCTTTTACCTCGCCTGCCTCGCCCTTCATGAATTCTTCGGCCCCGAGCACATAATCGAATATCCACGTCCTCGGGGATTTGGTCGCTGGCGAAAGCACCCGTTCGAACGAGTATTTAAAGTCCGTAGCCTTCACTTCCCTTCCGTTTGAGAACCTCACGCCTTGCCTGAGCTTGAAACGATAAGTAAGGCCGTCTGGCGAAACGCTCCATTCGCTGGCGATGTCAGGCACCACGCCGAGGTCGTCGCCGAGCCTTACAAGCCCGTTAAAAAGCTTGGCCGCGATCGCCCCGCCCGTGACGTCGACCACAAGCGCGGGGTCGAGCGTTGTGGGGTCGGCCTTAAGCCTGTAGTACACATAGCCTGGCAGGCGGTCACCGGCACTGCAGGACAGGAGCAGGATGAAAGAGGCAATAATGATTACCGTTCTCTTTATGTATGCAGATATTCTCATGGCAAAACTTGTCCTTTAAGAAACATATTGATATATTTTATCTTAAAAGCCCCATTGAAAGTTTCAGCGGAGCGATGGAGGCCGCAGGGTTAAAAACTAATTCGTGTCTGAGGCACGTTAGTGCCGAGTTTGAATTAGTTTACCGGAGGCCGACCAAGCGAAGCGCCCGGAGGGCCACTGGCCCATTTTATGACAGCGCAACCAATTCGAGTGAAAGGGGG
>DAOUWH010000134.1 GCA_030667205.1 Nitrospirota bacterium | reverse complement strand
ATCTGGGCGTAGTTGATGATGCCGTTTATGGGGTTGTTTATCTCATGAGCCACGCCTGTGGCCAGCTCTCCTACCGAGGCGAGCTGCGCGGACCGGAGGGCGTTCTCCTCTGTCCGCTTGCGCTCGGTGATGTCGACGGTCGCCGAAAGCATAGAGGTGATTTCTCCTTTTTCGTTGCGGAGTGGCACGGCATGTGAGTATAACCAAATGGGCCGGCCTTTCAGTCCTACAGCACCGAATTCAAGCGTCCGGTGTTCCCCCTTTAAAACGTCTTTTACCATTGTCTTGAACGCCTCGCGATACTCCTCTGTTACAAGCGGATAGATACAGAGACCCTTTACCTGTTCTGGGGAATCCGCATCTACCATATCAAGCCCTGCGCGGTTCATTCTCAGCAGAATCCCATCTGCATCAACAATCTTGATTCAGGTGGGTGTTGCCTCAATAATGGTCTCAACAAGATTCTGGCTCTCTTTCAGCGCCTCCTCGGCCTGCTTGCGCTCGGTGATGTCCCTGCCTAACTCAACGGTGGATATTATTTTCCCGGCTGAATCTCTTATCGGAGATGATGTGACTTCAAGGTGTACTGCCTCTCCGTCTTCTTTTACAACGCATTGTTCTATCGTGTGGACCTTGCCGTCTTTGTGGGACAACAACGAAGGGCAGTTATCACAGGGCGCATCTTTGCCAATGTATGCACTGTAGCAGTGTTTGCCTACGGCGTCTCCGTCCGAGAGGGCCCTGGCGGCGTCATTCTGATAAACAATCCTGAGCTCGGCATTCTCGATGGAGACGGAGTCGCTTATTTCCGCGAGGAAGGGTTCTGTTTTTGGTTTTTCTACCTCTGCCCTAACCTTGGCGGTATTCAGATCGGCGGTGCGCTCCTTTACGCGCGCTTCGAGTCCGTCATGGGCCTTTTTAAGTGCGGTACTGTAAGAGAGGAGTAGTGCAACGGCGCCTGTGGCGACAAGCACTATCAGTAATATCCCGAAGGCATACTCCCCTGAGGAATGGGCCAAAAGTTTACGGAAGACCCCCTCTGGCGCAGAGACGACCACTGCCCATGCCTGCCCGGCTACCATTATGGGATAGGACGCCGCGAGCGTAACGCCCCCGTCGGGCGAGACGTATTCGGCCTGATATTGCTTGCCTGCCCGAACAGTATCAACGAACGATCTGAATGATTTGCTTCCGCCGGTCAGGTCAGCGATGTTCGTGCCGGGTGAATGTTCAGGATGGTATAGGATGTTGCCTGCGCTGTCAATCATCCACAATCTGCTGTTGTATACCCCCTGGGATGTTAATTGCTTTATCAGTGTGTCTACTTTTACCGTGAACAGAACCATGCCGTTGAAACGATCTTCCGGGGAGAATATCGGCATCGCGATCATTATTCCCTTTTGCCCGATATCTACGCCCTTAAACTCGATGTGCTCATACGTGGGAGATTTTGTCTGTGACGTTTTTGCCTTTTGATAATATTCCCGGAAAGAGAAATCCTTGTCGTTCAGGTGTGGCGCGTTAAGTGTAAATTTTACAATCCCCTCCGAGTCCATCAGGGCTATATCGCTGACCGAATGCAGTTTGACATGTTTAAACATGTCCTCGAATATGCCTCTTGATTTATCAATATCCAGGTCTTTGATGGCTTGCTGGTCTGAGAGGAATTCAAGTTCACTGGCCAGCATTTGCATGTTCTGTTCGATCCCATGCCCCGTCTGTCTTGCGAGCATGAGTTGCTGGTTGTTGAATTGTCCCTCTGTAACTTCCACCGCTTGTTTATATGCATGGGACATAATGAAAAGCACGCCTATGATGGACGCTGCGGACAGGAGTGCAAGCGGTTTGAGGTATTTATTCTTCATCGCCAAGTTCGTCCGTCGGCTTCGCGTAAAGCGGGGATATATCCAACCCACCGGGAATAAATGGCGAGGATAGCTGGCGATGTGAGTAGGGCAGGGGTGGGCGGGGCTGTTATCGAGGCAACGACTGTTGGAAGCGACCAGTGCATCTGTTCCTCCACCGTTTTCAGGATTTGGTTCTGAGTCGCACTGTACGACAGTCTCAATTTAGAGTAGCATTTATGAGAGGAAAATGTATAGTTTTAATTATAATGTTATCTATAATTAAAATTTTCAATGAAACATATAAACTGTGCTTATTGAAACAGGTGGCTAATGGGCAGGAAGGGGTATTTTAGCCTGTTATGGGCCTAATTGCTAAGAATCCAGCCAACCGCTCCGGTAAGGTTTTTTGCCGTAAAATCAGCGACTTCACGGGCATCGGCCCTTTCTGATTCTATTAGCACGGCCTTCGCCCCCACAGCCCTTGCCAGGAGCATGTCGGCCTCCCTGTCGCCCACCACAAAGGAGTTTTTAAGGTCAATCTCGTGCTCGGCCCTTGCCTTCAGGAGCATCTCAGGGGAGGGCTTTCTGCAGGGGCAATGCGCCTCAGTGTTGTGGGGGCAGTAGTAAAACCCTTTAAGCCCGTGCTTTTCGGTAAAGACGGCGTTTGCCTCCCTGACGAACTCCTCGTTGACGATGCCCCTTGCGATGCCCGACTGGTTGGTAACTCCGATAAGATTAAAGCCATTATTAATTAAGGTGTTAAGGATATTTATATCATCCATTACTTCAAAGTTATCCCAGTCGTTCAGATACTCCGAAAACTCGCACAGGGTGCCGTCGCGGTCGAAGAATACGGCCCGCCTCCGGGGCAGCAGGTCTTTGACCGATGCGAAGACCTCCTCCTCGGTGATGGCTTTCATGCATTGCATGTCATTTTCCGTACATTCCCTTTTAAAGCAGGGGCTGCATTGCATCTCGTGGCGTATGACCTTGAATCCATATCCCACCGGCCTGGTGAGAGAAGGCTCGGTAGAGCCGAATATTGCAACCAGCGGGGTCCTCGTTGCGTAGCCGATGTGCATGGGGCCTGAGTCCGTGGTGACGAATGCATCGCACTCGGATATGAGCGCGGCAAGCTCCCTTAAGGAGGTTTTTCCGGCCATCGAGACGGCCCGCTCGGGAGGCGAGGACGCAAGGGCAACGATGCCCCGGGAAAGCTCGGCCTCCGCGGGGCCGCCGAATACGACCGCGCTTCCGTCAAGCTCCCTTACAACCCGCGTGACAAGCGAAGCGAACCTCTCGGGCATCCACTGCTTTGCCGGGCCGTACTGTGCTCCGGGATTGATCCCGATTACGGGCCTTTTAAGCGCGCTTAGTTTCTCTCTGGCCCATGTCCTTTCCTCAAGGGAAAGCTCCAGCCAGGGCACGGAGTAGGGGGCCTCGATACCCGCCTTTCGCAGCAGTTCGAGGAAGTACTCTATGTGGTGCATGCGGCGGTCCTCGCCGCTGAAGGGAACTGCCTTTGTAAGCAGGAAACCCCTGTAGTCCCTGTCATAACCGATTCTCTCGGGAATCCGGGCAAGAGAGGCTATTGCCGCGGCATCGAATGCGTTTTGAAGGAGTATCGCCCGGTCGAATTTTTTACTCCTTAGCTCACTGGCAAGCGCCAATCTTCCGGCAATCCCCCTGAAGCGCTCGTCGTAAAGGATAATATCGTCGATATCGGGAGATTTTTCAAACAGCGGCGCGACCCATGGCTTCACAAGCAGCGATATCCTCGCCCCGGGCATTGCCCGCCTTATCGAACGTATAGCGGGCATGGTCATCACCGCGTCGCCTACCCAGTTTACGCCCCTTATGAGGATGTTTTCGGACATATGGCAGATTTTCCCCTCCCGCCAGGGGAAGGGAAATTGTCCCTAAAGGAGTCCGGCCCTCTGCATTATCTCGGGCACCTTGTCTTCCATCCCGATGGCCATGATGTGAACGCCGTCGCAGATGCCCTCGTCCTTAAGCTGCTTTATGTGTCTGGCGCAGATGTCCATGCCGGTGTCGAGGGCCTTTTCCTTGCCTGCGGCCTTAAGCTTCTCGATAAGCTCGTCGGGCACCTTGATGCCGGGGACGTAGTTGTTTAAAAACTTCGCCATGCCAACGCTTTTAAGTAAGACGAGCCCCGCAAGGATTTTTATTCCCTGGTGCTGGCGAGCGTGCTTCATGAACTCCTTGAACTTCGCGATATCGTAGACCGCCTGTGTCTGGAAGAACCTGGCCCCTGCGGCCACCTTCTTGTCGAATTTCATAAGCTGGGGCAGGTTAGGCACCGCCTCGGGGGTGACCACCGCGCCCTGAAAAAAGTCCGTGGAGCCCTGAAGCTCGTTCCCAGACATGTCTTTTCACTTGTTAAGGCCGTCGACCGCCTTAAGCAGTTGCACGGACTCTAAATCGTAGACCGGCTTTGCGCCCTTGTGGTCGCCTGCCGATACGTGGTCGCCCGTCATGCAAAGGACGTTTTTAATGCCCAGTATGCTCGCGCCCAGCAGGTCGGACTGAAGCCCGATCCTGTTGCGGTCGCGGCACGTCATCTGAAGTATCGGCTCTAAACCTTCCTCCATGGCGATCATGCATACGGCTGTCGAGGATATGCGCATCACCGCCGACTGGTTGTCAGTTACGTTGACGGCGTCCAGTTTTCCCTTCAGGAGCTGCATGTGGTGGCGCATCTCCGTTATATCTGTGCCCTTCGGGGGGCCTACCTCCGCCGTTACGGCGAACTTGCCTGATTCAAGAACGTCTTTAAAACTCACTTTTTCTTTTTCTCCTCCCTCGTACTCAGAGTCCTGGGCTTCTGTGCCTTGGACCAGTCCTTGGCGTCTATTACCGTCTTTTTAAGCGTGTCGAGCCTGCCGATTTTCTCCATCCGCTCGTAGATCCTGACCCATGCGCATTTGATGTCGGGGCTGACCTCGCAGTTGCCCTCGTTGGTGCCTCCGCACGGGCCGTTAAGGAGGCCCTTGGGGCATGCCGTAAGGGGGCAGATGGCGCCGGTCTTGTCCAGTATGCACTCGCCGCAGAGCGAGCAGCGCTCGTCGAACATCTGAAGCCTCGTCATGTTGCCAAGGAAGAGGCTGTTGTTGGCCGGGTAGACGGGCTTGTCCGGGAAAAGCTCCACGGCGCTCTGCGTGCCCGCGCCGCAGGACATTACGATTACGCAGTCTACGTCGCTGAGTTCCCCCGTAAAACCTTTCAGTTCCACCTTGGTGCCGAGCACCTGGCAGCCCGTCTTAGCAACAAACGTGCCTTTTACCTCCTT
>DAOUWH010000166.1 GCA_030667205.1 Nitrospirota bacterium | reverse complement strand
GTACGAGGACTGGTTTCACGCCGGCGCTCACAGGCGCATCAAGTGTGTTGACTGCCACCTGCCCAACGAAAATATCGCGGTGCACTACGTGTGGAAGTCCATCGACGGGGTGAAGGACGCCGTGGTCTTCTACTCCGGCTCGGTGCCCGAGGAAATCGCCCTCTCGGCCCACGGCGAGGGCGTGCTCCAGGCAAACTGCGTCCGCTGCCACGAGCAGACCGTGGCGATGATAGACAAGGAGCGCAGGTGCTGGGACTGCCACAGGAGGATTACCCACACGCGCACCGGCGCGATGGCGACGCTTTAACGAAGACAACGCGGAAAAAGGACTCATATTAAGGAAAGGAGCGTGATATAAGATGAAAGGAGGATACCTCATGAAGTTGGCTGTCCTCATATTGACGGCGGCCACGGCCCTCGTGCTCCTGGGGTGCCCGCCCCAGAAGGCCGAGAAGGTCGTGCCCGTGAAGATAGCTGACGGCGACTACGACCCCGCCAACTGGGGGAAGGCATACCCTGTGGAGTACGACCTCTGGAAGATGACCGCCGAGCCCACCCCCGCGGGTAAGAGCAAGTACAAAAAGGGCTACGACACAGACAGGATAACCTACGACAAGCTCTCGGAGTTTCCGTTTCTGGCCCTCCTTTTCCACGGCTGGGGCTTCGGCGTGGAGTACAACGAGCCCAGGGGCCACGCCTACATGGTCAAGGACCAGCTCGATATCGACCCGTCGAGGATTGGCGCCGGGGGCGTATGCCTCACCTGCAAGACGCCCTACGCCTCGAAGCTTGAGTCCGAGCTGGGCGTGAGCTACTACATGGACCCCTGGAAGGACATTCACGCCAAGATACCCGAAAAGCACCGGGAGCTCGGCGTGGCCTGCATAGACTGCCACGACAACAAGGACATGTCGCTCAAAATCTCAAGGGAATTCACGCTCACGAAGGCCCTCGAGGAAATCGGCGTCGACCCCGCAAAGCTCACCCGGCAGGAGATGCGCAGCATAGTGTGCGCCCAGTGTCACGTGACCTACAACGTGGTGAAGAACGAGAACATGAAGTCCGTGGGCATATACTTCCCATGGAAGGGGAGCAAGTGGGGCGACATCTCGGTCGAAAACGTCATCAAGCAGATACGCGCCGACAAGTCCGTGGGCGAGTGGAAGCAGAAGGTCACGGGTTTTAAGATGGCCTTCATCCGCCACCCGGAGTTCGAGCTGCTCTCGCGCGACAGCGTCCACTGGAAGGCGGGCGCCTCATGCGCCGACTGCCACATGCCCTACACAAAGGTAGGCGCGAGCAAGGTCTCCGACCACCGCGTGACGAGTCCCCTCAAGAGCGACCTCAAGGCCTGCATGCAGTGCCACACCGAGAGCAAGGAGTGGCTGAAGGGCCAGATAGTGGCTATACAGGACCGGACCGTGTCGCTCATAATGCGCGCGGGCTACGCCACGGCCACTGCGGCCAAGCTCTTAGAGAAGGTCCACGACGCGAAGGCTGGGGGCGTCACCATAGACCCCAAGCTATACGACAAGGCCAGGGACTACTACGAGGAGGCCTTCTACAGGGCGAACTACATTGGGGCGGAAAACTCCATGGGCTTCCATAACCCGACCGAGGCCATGAGGATACTCGGCGACTCCGTAGCCTTTGCCGGAAAGGCCGAGGGGCTCCTGAGGCAGGCCCTTGCCAAGTCGGGCGTTGACGTGCCATTGGTCGTTGACCTCGAACTCGACAAGTACCTCAACAACCGGGGCAAGAAAAAGCTCATGTTCCAGAAGGACATGGTGATAGAGGACCCATCGGGGGTCCAGCAGAAGTTCCTGTAGCGCGAGGTGGTGTTTATCTTTCAGCCGGGGGGGCGGCTCCGCCCCCCCTCCCCCTCTTTAACTTCTCCGCCTCGGCGGATCAGCCGGGGCTGAAGTTCTAAGGAAGGACACTAGTGGGGCTCCGCCCTTTTTTTTGACGTTGGGGCCCCTTTGAAAATCTCAGTGAAGAGAAGGAAGGCCGCAGGGTTAAAAGCTAATTCGTGTCTGAGGCACTCTTACAACAGTGCCGAGTTTGAATTAGCTTACCGTAGGCCGACCGGAGCGAAGCGCCCGGAGGGCCACTGGCCCTTTTCTCGAAAACGCAACCTATTCCGCTTAAAAGGGACTGGTCCCTGGGCAAGCAAGAAAATGAACCGGGGCCTGGGGCGGAGCCCCAACTTTAACTTCAATTACTGACCTCCAACCCCTGTCATATGTCATATAGACAATGTCAGTACCCCCCGGTGTATCCTTCGACAGGCTCAGGATGCGCTGGGCATGACGGGCGTCCGACTCGTCGGACTCGCCGAGGCGAGCAGGCCCCAAAAATTCAGGGAGCGAGAATGAACGGATAATGAACACCCCAAAGACGGCGCAACTACCGGAGAACAAACAGGAAACCGCCCCCCGGGAAAGAAAATAGTGAACACATAAAAAAAAGGGGGGCCGCTGGCCCTTTCCTCGAAAACGCAACCTGACCCGTTTAAAAGGGACTGGTCCCTGGGCGAGCAAGAAAATGAATCCGGAGAAAGGCACAGCCCACCCGGGCCGGACAAGCAGAGGGCAGGCCCTCCAGGGCCGGGCGGCCCCGGAGAACCTGCCGTGGGGTAGCTACTTGAGCTTTGAGTTTAAGACCTCTGCCTTAAAGGTCTTAAGGCGCTCGATGATCGCGCTGTCTACCTTGCGCCTGACCGTCCGCTTGAACTCGACGAACGGCTTTTTATCCGCAGCCCTCAGATCAAACTCGCGGGCCGGATTGCCCCTTGGGCGCTTCTTTCGTCCGGTCTTGCCCATACCGGTATCCCCCATGATGCCTGTGCAATAAAACGCTTATGAGTACGTATTATACTTCGCTAAAGCAACCTGTGGTAGTTAGTCTATCAGAAACCAAGCCCGTTTGCAAGGTTTTTATATATCATGGACGGATAAATTACAACTGAGAGTGGCATAGGCGGGATATTGACCCCTGATGGTATAATAGGCTAATATAAAAGGCTTTTTCTCGGGAGGTAAGGAATGCCGATATACGAGTACAGGTGCACCGGGTGCGGAAGCGAGCACGAGTTCATACAGCGCTTCAGCGACAAGCCCAGGAGCAAGTGCCCGGACTGCGGCGGCAAGCTCCAGAAGCTTATCTCAAACACCTCCTTTGTGCTGAAGGGCACGGGCTGGTACGTCACGGACTACGCATCGGGCGACCGAAAGACGAAGATGGAGGCCGAGAAGCCCCCTGAGAAGTCCGAGAAGAAATCCGCCGAGGAGAAATCCGAGAAGAAATCCGCCGAGGAGAAATCCGAGAAGAAATCCGCCGAGGAAAAATCCGAGAAGAAATCCGCCGGGAAGAAGGCATCCTCAGGCGACAAAGAGAAGGCATCGGCCACGTAGTGAGCGCCCCCCAGGTGCATGTCCCCTACCGGAAGGTGGGCGAGTTCACAGGCTTTATGAAGGAGCACCGCATCAACCCCGAGGTCTACTTCAGGGCAGGTGACCTTATCTCCGCCACGGGCGAGGAGCTAAGGGGCCTTGTAGCGGACCTGGACTACGGCCCGGCCTTCACGGTGCACGCGCCGTTTATGGACCTCTGTCCCGCGGCCGTGGACCCCGGCATCAGGGAAGTAACCCTTAAAAGATTTTCGCAGACCTTCGACGCGGCGGAGGCCCTTGGGGCAAAGGCCATTGTTTTTCATTCGGGCTACGAGAAGTGGAAGTACGCACACAACGTCGATATCTGGCTTAAGCAGAGCCTTAAGACATGGCCTGATCTTATCCGGAGGGCATCTTCCATCGGCGCCACGATCGCCATTGAAAACATCTTCGAGGACGAGCCTTCAAATCTCGTAAAACTCATGCGGGAGCTTGGCTCGGAGCGCTTCGGCATCTGCTTCGACACCGGCCACATGAATCTTTTCAGCACAATGCCCCTTGCGGAGTGGCTCGATGCGTTGGGGGAGCATATAGTGGAGCTTCACCTTCACGACAACCTCGGCGACCTCGACGCCCACCTACCGATAGGCGATGGCACCTTTGACTTCGGCGCGCTCTTTAAGGCGCTTGAGGGCAGGGGAGACATCGTCCACACCATCGAGGCCACAAGCCCCGAGGACGCCTTAAAAAGTCTCGAGGCGCTTAAAGGGTATCTATAAGGTTCTTCATACTAAAGCCGCGGAGTGCGGGACGGCCATCTCCCTTGTATTGGATGAGGACCTTGTGGGTGTCGCCCATGGTGCCGGGCATGATGAGGCCTTTGACCTTCGATATCTCGCGTTCGT
>DAOUWH010000088.1 GCA_030667205.1 Nitrospirota bacterium | reverse complement strand
GCATTGCTGGGTAGCTACGTTCGGTCGGGATAAACGCTGAAAGCATCTAAGCGTGAAGCCCACCCCAAGATTAGATTTCCCGAACCGTATGGTTCCTGAAGGTCCGTGGTAGACTACCACGTTGATAGGCTGGAAGTGTAAAGCAGTAATGCCCAGCTTACCAGTACTAATAGACCGTGCGGCTTGACCCATAATTTCCTCTGTTTTCATGGAACTGATTTTTTTGTAAAGGTTTCCGGCGGCGATACCGGCGGGGCTACACCCGTTCCCATCTCGAACACGGAAGTTAAGCCCGCCAGGGCCGATGATACTTGGACCGCGAGGTCCTGGGAAAGTAGGTCGTTGCCGGATTTTTTTGCCCTTTTTCGCCTTCGATAATAATTTCATTCATAGAGTCGGAGTACAAAGCATTGCTCATTCTCGGGCTGTCGCCCTCCGAGGGTGGCACTGCCCCTTTTCACTGAAATTGGTAACACGGTTACGATATCTGATGTAAAAAAGGACTATGTCCCCGCTCATGCCTCGCACACCGACTCTAATGTGCTGAAACGACGCATATTTCGTTTATAATAGAAAACCTTGAGACTCCTTAAACGCCTATACGACTGGGTCCTGCACTGGGCCAACACCCCCTACGGCACTCCGGCGCTGTTTGTGCTCGCCGTGGCTGAGTCCTCCTTCTTCCCCGTGCCGCCGGACGTCCTGCTGATAGCACTGGCGCTTGGGGTCCCCAGGAGGGCCTTCCGCTTTGCGCTTATATGCGCTGTGGGTTCTGTTCTGGGAGGTATTGCCGGATATGGCATTGGCTACTTCGGGTATGAGGCGGTCGGGAAACCGATAATCGATTTCTATCACGGGCAGGCAGTAATGGCCAGGGTAGAGTCCCTGTATACCCAGTACGGTTTCTGGGGGGTGCTCGTGGCAGCCATAACGCCGATCCCGTACAAGGTCTTCACGATATCATCGGGGTTCTTCAGGTTCGAATTCGGGTCGTTCATGGTGGCCTCGATAATCGGGAGGAGCTTCAGGTTCTTCATGGTGGCCGGGCTGATCTGGAAGTTCGGACCACCGATAAAGTCGTTTATTGACAGGTACTTCAACACCCTCTGCATCATTTTCGTGATATTGCTTATCGGGGGATTCGTGCTCCTTAAATACATCATCTGAGGGACACCCGGCCGCTCAGGAAGCAGCCCGGCCCGGCAAACCCCGTGGGCTCTCCCGGGAGCCTTCCGAAAAAGGTTGACAATAAACGGTAAAGATAGTAAATTAACTTGCGGAGTGGGGGCCTGCCGGTTTTCAGCCGGTCAGGTGCAAGAGGCGCTACGGGCTTGATTTTTAATCTAAAAGGAGGCAATTATGGGCGATGCGAAAAAGATAGCAATACTTGTAAGGGACCGCCAGAGCGAGGCATTCAGGATGGCCGTCGGCCTTACTCTTGCCGACGACGAAGTCAACGCTTTTGTCGTGGGCGACAAGGTCGAGATTACCGATGACGTCGAGCTCAATACCGAGACCCTTAAAGACATGGACGGGAAAATATTCACCAAGAACCCCGACGACCCCTTCGACCAGATGAGCCTGGAGGATATGGGCAAGGCCCTTGCGGATTACGACGTTATAGTCCCGTATTAAGAGGAGAGAGGGGCGCGTTCCGTCCGGATATCTCGTTATTTTAGGACACATGTGCATTAGTATGCGCATGTGTGTTGGTACCCGGCTTTTCTTTTGGACTATCAAGTGGTCTAAACTCCAAACTTCAGGTTGATTCCGGGCGGTTTTTGCGATATACTTCTAACTAACAGTAATGATTGAAAGGGAGGTGATATTCGAATAAACTCGTTGGATTTCTGGGGGAAGGCATCTCTTACTTAACGCAGCAAAAAATATAAAACGCGGGGAGAGACTATGAGAAAAATATTAGCTATTGCAGCGTGCCTGCTGCTTGTCTTTGCAGTCTATCTTAGTTACACGACGGTAGACTCGGAGGCTCCCGAGGCTGTTGCCAAGGGGACAACCTATTCAGGCACATTGTATGTTGCAGGGCACGGCGGACATTTTGCCAAAGCCGAGGTGGTGATTGACCCATCTAACAAGAAAAATCCGTTAAAGGTCGAAAACCTCGGGCTGATCAGAATAGGCAACACAAACACTCACAAGACCCACGACGCAAGGATCGACGCAGTCGACAATTCCAAGATGTACTGGTCCACCTATAAGCCTGACAAGGAAATTGGCGTTGCAAAGAGAATGCTTCATATCGGCGTCTCGGACCTCAATACCGGAAAGGTGATAAAGGACGTCACCATCAAGCTCGACGACAGGGCGAAGTTCATTGCGCCGATCTACTGCGGTTCGGGCCAGACAAAGAAGTCGTTTATCCCGGTGACAATGACGGGAGAGGCCTACATCGACGTGTTCGACAAGGGCACCCTGAAGCACACACAGCGTGTGTTCCTCGACTCGCTGGGATATAAAGAAAACTACCTGTTCATGCACGGCGTGAACAACCCCGCCATGACGGCGTTCGCAGTGCCTCTCAACGTAACCGAAAAGTGGCCTGCGCCGAATAAACCCGGCAAGACCGTTGGCAAGGTGGACATGGTCCTGCTCGACCTGCCGGCGCTCGAAAAAGGCAAGGTAAAGGTTATTACCAAGAACACGGTCACCGGAGACCCTGCGAAGACAAAGACCTTCAGGGGAACCTTTACGCCTGACGGCAAGCTGCTTCTGCAGTCCGGCGGGGACAGGATGTATGTCCTTGACGGCAAGACCATGAAGCTCGTCAACGAAGTGCTGCCTCTTGCTGGTGAAAACCACGACGCTATGGCTACGCCTGACAGCAAGTATGCAGTGCTGACACTGAGGACGGCGGCAGGCCCGAAACTGAAGGACGGTGCACTTCAGCTGTACGACATCAACAAGAAAAAGCTCCTCGGAGAGCCTGTTTCCGTATGCATAGCATGCCACGAAAACATGGGCATCGAAGGAAGCGCGGTTCTCTGCGGGCTGGACGGAACCTGGAACTAAAGACTGACTGAAGTCGGTCGGAAGTTGAAAAAAACGGGCATCTCTTTTAATATTAAGAGATGCCCGTTTTATCGTCTACCGGCATGAGAGGGAAAATTTGAAATTCAGTATCTTCAAGGTTGCTCTTAGAAATTTAAAAAGAAACGCCTTTCGGACGGCTGTTTTAGTCTTTTCCATAGGGCTCCTCGTATCTATCCTTGTCTTTGGCTCGTCGTTCATACTGAGCGTCGGGTCGAGCCTTGAAAGAGCTTCCGCCCGCCTCGGCGCGGACATCCTTGTAGTCCCCGTAGGGGCAAGGGAATATGCGGAGGAAATGCTCCTTGAGACAAAGGTAAAAACATTTTACATGGACAAGGGCCTCATGGACAGGGTGGGACAGGTGGAAGGCGTTACGGAAATCACCTACCAGACATATCTGGAGACCATCTGGGGCGTTTGCTGCGATGTGCCTCCCGCAAAGGTCGTGGCCTTTGACCAGGATACGGACTTTATAGTAAGACCGTGGCTCAAAGAGGCCTTGGGAAGGGAGCTTAAGAAGGGCGAGGCTATCCTGGGCCATACGGCTTACACGGACCTCGATCTTCTGGAGGTCGACAGCAGCGTGCTCTTCGGCGCGAAGTTCGACATCGTCGGCGTGCTCGAAGAAACCGGCACCGGACTTGACAATGCGATTTTCATCACCGATGCAAATATCGATAAGATAATAGAGAAGGGCAAATCGAGACTCAAACCGAACCAGATATCCCTTATGTTCGTCAAAGTAAAGGAGGGCCTTGACCCCTATCCTATCGGGGCGAAAATTGAGAGCGAGGTAGTAGAGGTCGACGTCATTCAGAGGAGCGAGATGGGCGAAAGCATAATCGCCACGCTGAAGGACATAAACAGGATTTTCCTGATAACCATAGTGCTTGCCTCGGTGCTGTCGATGTTCCTTACCTGGACGATATTCACCGCCATAGTCAACGAGCGCGCCAGGGAAGTGGGCATAATGAGGGCCATCGGGGCAAAGGGCTCTCATATAGTTGGGATGTTTATGATAGAAGTGTTCCTGCTCGGGTTCATGGGCAGTGTGTTCGGAATAGCCCTTGGCAACTACCTCTCGCTTACCCTCTCGGAGGTATTCACGCTCCTGAGGGACATGGCCGCGACCCTTACGCTCGTTGAACGTATTGAGGTCAGCCTGCTCGGACTGGCCGTGGGCGTGGGGATATGCGTTGTAGGGGCGCTTTCCTCGATAATCAGGATCAAGAGACTCGAGCCGCTTACCGTGCTGAAGGAGGTTTAGAGAGCTTGGCACAGATAGAGTTAAAGGACGTCTCGAAGGTCTACACACTCGGCGACACCGTGATAAATGCCGTTGAGGATGTCAGCCTGGGCATAGAGAAGGGCGAGTTTATCTCCATCATCGGCCATTCGGGCTCTGGCAAGACCTCGCTGCTTTCCATCATCGGGGGCATCTTGTCCCCTTCGTCCGGGAGGCTTTTGTTCGGGGGCACCGACATCTACGCTCTCGACGAGACAGGACTGGCAGCGTACAGGGCGGACAGTGTAGGGTATATCTTCCAGTTCGCGAGCCTCCTGCCCGTGCTTACCGCAAAGGAAAACCTCCTGCTGCCGACAATCTTCAGCTCCCAAAGGCCCAGCAACAGCGGTAAGAAGGCAGAGGAATATCTCGATATGGTCGGGCTTAAGGACAAGATAAACGCCTATCCGGCCCAGCTCAGCGGGGGCCAGCAGAGGCGCATCGCCATAGCCAGAGCCCTAATGAACGACCCTGAGATACTCCTTGCCGACGAGCCCACCGGCGACCTCGACGAAGAGACCGAGGCAGATGTGATGGATTTCCTTAAGCGGATAAACAGCGAGAAAGGCATTACGTTCATACTCGTCACCCACAGCTCCGAGCTGGCCAGAGGCGCAACGAGGAGAATCAGGATGACCCAGGGGCGCATAGAGGAAATTGGCTCTTGAGCAAAAACAGGAGAGCCGGCTCGATTGTATTTGTCCTTGGACTGCTCGTTGCCTTAACCCCGAGATACATCCTCCCTGTATGCGAGTTCGCGGGCAAGAAGCCCATGAACTGCGGTTTCATGGGCAGGGCCGAGATATTCCTGGGAGTAATCATAATATCGGTTGCGGTCGGGGCGTTTCTGTCTAAAGGGGCAGAGGCCCTCAGGTGGCTCATGCTCGTCGCCGTTGTTACGGGAGCGACGGTGTTGCTGGTGCCCGAGGTGCTTGGCTATTGCCCGAGCTCGCAGATGCCATGCCACTATGGCACCGTGCCCATGCTCAGGCTCTTGGGCATATTGCTTGTAATCGTCTCCTCGGTGGGCCTTGCGCTTTCACGCGGGGGCGAGCCACAGAGCACGTAGTAGCTGTCGCCTTTTCTTGTAGGGCCACTTGAATATATAAGAGAATTAAAATGAAGTCAAAGGCGTGAATATGAAAACGACATTGCTCGTCCTTACCCTCGATGAGATAGACGGCATGAAGGAGATAATGCCACGCATAAAGAGGGAATGGTGCGACCAGATTATAATTGTCGACGGAGGTTCCACCGACGGCACTATTGAGTGGGCGAAGGAAAACGGATACTTTGTATATGTCCAGAAGCAGCTCGGCTTCAGGCACGCCTACACCGAGGTACTTCCTTACATCGAGGGCGACGTGGTCCTTACTTTCAGCCCCGACGGCAATTCCATCCCCGAGCTGATACCCGACCTGATAGAGAAGATGAAGGAGGGCTATGACATGGTCATAGTCTCCCGCTACCTCGAAGACGCAAAGAGCGAGGACGACGATGTGGTCACCGCTTTTGGCAACTGGCTTTTCACGAAGACCATAAACATCCTTCACGGCGGCCACTACACCGACGCCATGGTCATCTACAGGGCCTATAAAAAAAGCCTTATCCACGACCTTGAGATTGACAGGGATGAAGGGTACGAGATGGCCGAGCGGTTCTTTAGAACGAATATAAGCTGGGAGCCGCTGCTTTCGGTGAGGGCCGCAAAGCGGAAGCTCAAGGTGGGTGAGATGCCCGGCGACGAGCCCCCGAGGATAGGCGGCGAGCGAAAACTCAAGGTCTTAAAATGGGGAGCGGCCTACTATTTCCAGTTTTTAAGAGAGAAATTCCGCTGGAAATAGCCTTCCCTCTGTCCTTTTTTATTGGTTATAAGGGCGGATAGAAACTGTCGTCTCAATATTGGATGAAATGTGCCAGTGGCACTTGTGCGGAGGCGGTCCTGGTAGTATAATTGTCCTATGGAAACCGTTGAAAAATGTCCTGTTTGCAACCAGCCCAAAGACAAGTGCATATGCTGTCCCGAGTGCGGGCACATATGTATGCTGGACGAAGGCTAGTACTTCTGCCCGGTCTGCAAGCCCAACCCCAAAGGGACCGGGACGGAACAGGAGTAAGTCTTCCGGTCCTGTTGGCGCTTAAGGATTTCAGCGATGCTTAAGGCAGGCTCAGGCATTCACTTATTCTCGGGCTGTCGCCCTCCGAGGTAATTAGGAAGCCGCACCCTCTTGGCGCGGCTTCCTAATCAAAACCGTTCATCGCCTGAGCCTGCCTTTGCAAAGAACTCCGCATCTACTATCAGATTCTGGAAGTCTGGCTGTTTACTAAGCCTTTAAAAAGACTTATAATATATCCTCTGGAG
>DAOUWH010000158.1 GCA_030667205.1 Nitrospirota bacterium | reverse complement strand
TTCAGGGCCGACGACGGCTCTATCGTCAGGATAGAGCACTACCTCGCGGAAGAGGACACTTACGGCAACGTAAGCGTCTTCAGGACAAAGGACGGCCGCCTTACGGAGATACTTAAGGCCCGTGAGGTCCTTTACCTGCCGGAGCAGAGCACCTGGAGGCTTACGGACGTTAAAAGATACGACGCCGGAAGCGGAAACACCACGGCCATCGACGAGTCTTATTACCCGCTCCTTGGCTCGCCGGACATACTTACCGAGACGGCGCAGAAGCCGGCCGCCATGGGGGTGACGGAACTCTACAGGTACGTCCGAAGGCTAAGGGAGGCGGGATTTAAAAACCTCAGGCTCTCCGTCGACCTCCACTCAAAGGTCTCCTACCCCCTCATAAACTTTCTGATGGTCCTCATAGGGATATCGTTTCCCGTAAGGCGAAACATGGGCGGCTTCGTGGCCACGGCCATAGGGCTGCTGATAAGCCTCCTGTACTGGTTCGGATACACGATGTCGCTGTCTTTGGGATACGCCGGGATACTGCCACCGATTGTTGCGGCATGGCTTATGCCAGTTGTGGCGGGCTCGGCGGGGATTTACCTGTTTAAAAAGATACCTGAGTAGGGGACATCCGTCCACGGGGTTTTAAGTCCCCCTTTGTTAAAGGGGGGATTTTATAATGGCCGCCCCCGAAGAAGTTCCGATTCGCGTAGCCCCTGCCTCTATCATCTCCCTTACCTGCTTTATGGTCTTTATTCCGCCTGCGGCCTTTATACCCGCACTGTCGCCCACAATGCTTTTTATGAGTTTTACGTCCTCGACAGTCGCGCCCCCGGGGCCATAGCCCGTCGAGGTTTTAATGAACTCCGCACCGGCCCTGAGCGCCGCCTCGGCGGCCTCCCGTTTTTCATGGTCCGTGAGGTAGCAGGTCTCGATGATAGCCTTATGCACAAGCCCACCTGTCGCGGCTATTACATCGTAGAGGTCCTTCTCAACGACATCCCAGAGGCCATCCTTTGCCGCACCTATATTAATGACAATATCAAGCTCGTCCGCCCCGGCGAGGGCGGCCCCCATCGCCTCATGGACCTTGGCCTCGGTAAGGTCCATCCCGAGCGGAAAACCTACAACAGTGGTTACCTTGACAGGGCTTCCCTTAAGGAAAGCCTTTGCCGTCTTTATGTAATACGGGTTTACACAGACGGAGTAAAACCCATAGCGCCGGGCCTCATCCGCAAGCCTGCGGATCTCGGCCTCCGTGGCGTCGGCCTTAAGGAGCGTGTGGTCTATTATTCCGGCGACGTTTTCCATATTCCGTATGCATAAATTAACATACTTTGACTAAAATCGTGTCGCTAACAATGCTTATTTGACTAAACACCGGAGGCCTGTTATATTATTCTTTGACATGCAAATATTTCCCCGCAAGATAGACTTCTTCGAGATATTCGACAGGGCAGCGGCCAACGTGGCGAAGGCCTCCGGTCTGCTTGTGGACCTCCTTAACGACTTTACGGACGTGGAACGGAAAGCCAAGGAAATCCATGAGCTGGAGCAGGAAGGCGACATGCTCACCCACGACATAATGAGGCGCCTCAACCAGACCTTCATAACCCCCATAGACCGCGAGGACATACACGCCCTGGCCTCAAGGATAGACGACATACTCGACCTGATATGGGGCACCGCCGACAGGCTTACGATCTACGATATCCAGGAGCCCACAAGGGCGGTCGTCCACCTTGCCACCCAGCTTGACATCACTACCAGGGTCCTCCAGAAGGCCCTCAAGGAGTTGAGGGCAAAGGACTACGCCCATGTGCAGGAGCACTGCATCGAGATAAACCGCATGGAAAACTCCATAGACAGGATATTCCGCGACTCCATCGGCTCCCTCTTCAACGACTTCGAGGACTCCAAGATGATAATCAAGTGGAAAGACCTCTACGAGCACCTCGAGGACGCCGCCGACAGGTGCGAGGACGTGGCCAACATACTCGAAAGCATCGTCTTAAAGCATGCATGAGCTGATATTCCTCGTCGTCGCCCTGGCCATCATTTTCGAGATATCAAACGGCTGGAACGACTCCGCGAACGCCATAGCCACCGTCGTCTCGACGAGGGTGCTCTCTCCACAGCAGGCCGTCCTGCTTGCCGCGACCATGGACTTCCTCGGGGCGTTTCTCACCACTGCGGTCGCAAAGACTATCGGCACGGGCATCGTCAACCCCTTGGCAATAACCGAGGTAGTCGTGGCCGCGGCCCTCATCGGGGGCTTTTTATGGAACGCCGCGATGACCTGGAGGGGACTTCCCGTAAGCGCCTCGCACGCCCTCATCGGAAGCCTCATGGGAGCCTCAGTGGCCTTCGGGGGGTTTGGCATACTGAACCCCGCAGGACTAAAGAAGATATTCATCGCCCTCTTTAGCTCACCAATTATCGGACTTTTATTCGGCTACTTTTTCATGAAGTTCATTTTAAAGATATTCGGAAACTACTCCCCCGGCGCTGTCAACCGGAACTTCGGGAAGCTGCAGCTCATTTCCTCTGGCTTCATGGCATTCAGCCACGGCTCAAACGACGCACAGAAGGTGATGGGCATAATAACACTCGCGCTCATGAGCGGGGGCTACATCCAATCCGACACAGTGCCCCTGTGGGTTATCGTCATCTGTGCCGCTGCCATGGCCTCCGGCACCGCGATGGGCGGCTGGAGGGTCATTAAGACCCTTGGGGTGCAGATGCTCAAGCTCGAGCCCGTGCACGGCTTTGCCGCCGAGACCGCGGCCACTGTCACGATAATCGGCGCAAGCGCTCTCGGCATGCCCGTCAGCACCACCCACGTGATATCCTCGACCATAATGGGCGTCGGCGCTACAAGAAGGCTCTCCGCGGTGAGGTGGGGCATTGCGGGCAAGATACTTATGGCGTGGGTTATCACACTTCCGGCGTGCTTTTTCGTAGCGTGGAGCGCCTGCAAACTGATGCTCCTTTTCATCCCCCGGTAGCACAACCACCACTATAAAAACGGCACACCCTTAAGAACACAATTCCGGCATTTCAGGTGCTACAGGAAAAAAGGATTGTTGTTTATCGACTCGCCCTACGGCAGGAGTTTTGTGTAGGGATATTTCTTGATGTAATCGAGGAATTCCTCCGCAGCGTAGGACGTGACGGCGTTACGGCTGAAGATGAGGGAGAAGTCCCTGAGCATCTTGCCCTCCTTGAACTTCAGCATATCGATGCTCCCGTAGCGCCTCTCCTTTCGGATGGCCCACTTCGAGACTATGGAAAGGCCTAAACCGCTTTCCACAACATCCTTTATGGCCTCCGTGCTTCCGAGGATCATGGTTATCTTCATCTTCTGGGGGGAGATGCCGCGCTTCTGGAGGTACTTCTCGATGACCTGCCTCGTGCCCGAGCCCTCTTCCCTGAATATGAACGGCTCTTTCATGACGTCGAGTATCGAGACCTCTTTTTTCCCGGCCCAGGGATGGGTCGACGGCACTATCATTCCCAGTTCGTCGGATATCAGCTTCTCGGTCCTGATCTTGTACTTCGTCGCCTCTCCCTCGACAAAGCCGAGGTCTATGTTGCCGGCGTTTAAGAACTCCACTACCCTCTTTGTGTTGGCCACAAGGAGGTGTATCTTTATCTTCGGGTTTTTCCTCTTGAAGTCCGCGATGACCGCGGGGAGGACATAATTGCCGATGGTCGAGCTTGCTCCCACGCTGATGGAGCCCTTTACGAGGCCGGTTATCTCTCCGACGTCCTTTTCCGCATCGGCAAAGAGCGAAAGTATCTCCTTTGCGTACTTGTAAAGTATTTCCCCCGCCGGGGTAAGCATCACGTTGCTTGAGGTGCGGTCGAAGAGCTTTGTCTCGTAAACTTCCTCGAGGGCCTGTATCTGGAGGCTCACGGCAGGCTGGGTCAGGTGGATAATCTCCGACGCCTTGGAGAAACTTCTGGTCTCGGCAACGGTGCAGAACACCTTGAGCTTATGGTCTTCCATTCCCATAAATTAATTTATTGAGGGGATTATTATAACTTATTGGATAAAAAATTTCAGCAACTTTGCCGGGCAGAAAATTTTCTTTCTAATCGGGCACATCCTTTGGTTGAGAAGCTATTGCGTCTGTTATAATTATCCCGATGGACGAAAAGGGCAAAATAGCTAAAGCCGCGGGCTCGATGTCCGGGGCCACCCTCATAAGCCGCGTGCTTGGCTACGCAAGGGACATGCTCATTGCCTTTTACTTCGGGGCCACCGGGCTTTCGGATACCTTCTTCGTGGCCTTCAGGATACCCAACCTCCTCAGGGAACTCTTCGCCGAGGGCTCGATGTCCGCGGCCTTCGTCCCGGTGCTCACGGAGTACCAGGGGAAGGACCCCAAAGAGGCGAAAAAACTCGTAAGGGTGACCTTTACGTTCCTGCTCGTCACTACGGGCATAATCTGTGCGCTGGGGATAATCTTTGCCCCTCAAATAGTCTCCGCTCTCGCGCCCGGTTTTTTAAAGTCTCCCGAGAAGTTCTCCCTCACAGTGCTTTTAACGAGGGTGATGTTCCCGTTCCTCATGTT
>DAOUWH010000096.1 GCA_030667205.1 Nitrospirota bacterium | reverse complement strand
CTTAACGGTGTCGGTAACTTCCTTGAGGAAGTGCTTTTCGCTTGAATCGAAAATACCGTGAATGGCATCTATTCTGAGGGCGTCTATGTGGTATTTTTCGAACCAGTAGCAGGCGTTTTCGATAAAGAACCTCCGCACTTCGCTGTTATTTGGCCCGTCGAAGTTTATGGCGTCCCCCCATGGCCCGAGGTAACGGTCGGTGAAGTATGGGCCGAAATCACCGAGGTAGTTTCCCTCCGGGCCGAGGTGGTTGTAGACCACGTCGAGCACGACCGCTATGCCGCTTTTGTGGCAGGCGCTTATAAGTGATTTAAGGCCATCCGGCCCGCCGTAGGTATCCTGGACGGCATACGGGTGCACACCGTCGTAGCCCCAGTTCCTTGAGCCCGGAAACTGCGCAACGGGCATGAGTTCCACCGCGGTGATGCCCAATTCTTTCAGGTACGGGATGCGGGGGATTGTTGCTTGAAAGGTTCCTTCGGGGGTGAAGGTGCCGACGTGAAGCTCGTAGGTTATGTAGTCCTTAAGCGCGGGTAATTCTGAGGATGAGCCGTCCCATTCGCTCTCGGTGTGCCTTACAAGTCCCGAGGGGCCGTGCACGCCCTCTGGCTGAAAGCGGGAGGCCGGGTCCGGCCTTCTAAGGCTTCCGTCGAGCACATAGAAGTATCTGACGTCTCCGCCGGGGTCGGATAGCTGGGCTTTAAAATATCCTCCGCCGAGCGCCTCCATCGGGATTGTCTTTTCAACGGGCGTTAATATCTCCAGCTCGACGGTCTCTCTGAGCGGGGCCCACACCAGGAAGCCGAGGGTGCCGTCTTCAAGTACGTTTGCGCCAAGTTCATCAAGCATTCAAGCTGCCCCTTTTAAGATATACCGCGGAGAATTATCCATCCTGAGACCGCCATTGCGGGTGATTAAATTAGCTCTTCTTTAACCCGGTGAACTTCTGCATGGGAGGGTCGAGCTCGAAAACAATGCCCTTGTCGCGGTGTTCAGCCGCATACCACAGCGCAAGGTAGTCTCGCGTCTCCCTGGTCAGGAGGAAATATTTTCTTACGTATTCCCTTCCCTGCTCACCCATCCTTGCGGCCATAGTGGGATTGTTAAGAAACTGCCTTATCCTGAAAGCCGCACCTTCTACGGAATGCACCAGAAAACCCGTCGCGCCGTGCACTATCTGAAGCGGGATGCCCCCCACCGCACCGCCTATGACGGGTTTTCCCTTCCACATCGCCTCTGACACGGTCAGGCCGAAGCCTTCCTTGAGGGATTTTTGGAGCGCTATAGTGGCCATCCTCTGAAGGGCGTTAATGTCCTTGTCGCTGAAGGGCGGCAAGAGCAGTATATGGATGTCCGGGTCGCCCTCGGCATGCTCGCGCACCTCGTTGAGTACCTCTTCGCCCTCGGGGTCGTCGGTTGCGGGGCTTCCTGCAAGTACGAGGATGCAGTCGTTGTATTTTTTTACCATTCTGTAAGCGTTAATAACGCCGATGGGGTCCTTGAAACGGTCGAATCGCGAGACCTGAAGGAGCATGGGCCTGTCAAGGGGTATGTCGAACCTCTCGGCGACTTCCGTAATCTCTTTGTCACTGAGGTCCATGTTCTTTTCGCTTAAAGGGTCTATCGATGGCGGCACTATGAACTCGTCTATCGCCGCCGCCCTCGCGAACTTGGCCACCGAGAAAATCGCCGAATCATATTCTTTCACAGAGGGCTCAAGGCGGGAAAACACCTCGGGGTTGGGCGCGGAGATGTCGATATGGCATCGCCAGAGCCAATTCCCCGTCTTGCGGTACTTCACAAGGGCCGCGGGCTGGGGGTCGTGGATTAAGACGGCATCGGCTCCGAGGTCTATCTTCGACGCGTTTTTCCTGTTGACCTCGAAGTAATGTTCCCACATGTCGTCGGTGATGACCTCGGCGTTGCCCTGGAGGGCGTTGTGCACCTTCTTGGTCATGTCGAAGAACTTCTGGTCGCCTTCGATGACCTCCCAGCGGGTCTTTATGCCGAGGGAGCTTAAAAGCGGTATCATCCTCTGCAGTATCTCGGCCACGCCGCCGCCGGCCTTGGTGGAGTTTATATGGAGGAAGGACTTGCCAGAAAGCGCTTCGCAGAGCTTTTCAATAAGCACCAGGTCGCTGTGCGGGCTTATCCCTGCGTAACTCGATATCACTGGGCCGCCCTCATCTGCAGCTTTAGGCCTTCCTCGATTATCTCTATAAGGTGTTCCCTGATGCCCTCCATGTTGTGCATGAACGGGTCTATGGCCTGTATCTTCCCGGCAAGCTCCTTCAATTCCAGCACCTCGTCAAGCCATTTAGAGAAGTCGTCCACGGCCTGCCCGAGCCGCACTCTGGCTTCGAAGAAATGGTAATAGATGGATTTGGCGTCTATGTATTTCAGCGCCATGAGGAATTCGGCCAGATTCCTCGCCCTCATCCCCACGGGAAAGATAAAAGATATCGTCTCGATGAAATGGAACTCGTCGCCGGGGATGACCTTGCGGGTCTGGGGGAAGTTCTCCATGTAGTAGTCTATCGCCTTTAAAAACTCTCCCCTGATGTCTTCTGCCGTCGCGAAAGAGTAGGGGTCTATGTTTGAAAGAAGCTCCGCGAGCGCGCTTTCCTCAAGGCTCTCCCCGGCCCACTGGGCAAAGTCGTTGGTGTATTCGAGGATGTGGCCTTTTGAGAAATACTGGCACGTATGGTGGAAGACGCACTCTTTGCTGGCAGTGGCGATGAGGTCCCTGAGCTGGCGGAGGTCTTCTGCCCGCTTTCCCGTGGTCTTGAGGACCCTTACGGCGTCCCTGAAGACGAAGTCCGTGTCAGGGGGCACGGGTTTTTTCCCCCTTTTATTCCCTGTGTTTTTCATTCAGGCCTTGTTTCGGATGTGAACGTCCCTCTGCGGGAACGGTATGGTTATGCCCGAGGCATTAAAGGCCTTGTATATGGCGGAGTTCAGCTCGTGCAGGGTGCGCCCCCTGAGGGCGGGCTCTTTAATCCAGCACAATAGTTCGAAGTTCAGCGAGGACTCTCCGAATTCCCTGAACCTCACCCTCGGCGGGGTCTCTGATATAACATTATCATTTCCCGAGGCGATATCAAGCAGAATCTTCTCCACCAGGTCTATGTCGCTTCCGTAGGCAACTCCTATCGGTATCCGTATCCTGTAGTTGGGGATTGGGGCGCTTTCGTTGATAATCTTGGTGTTTGCGATAATGGAATTAGGGACGGTTATGAGGACGTCGTCGCGCGTCTTTATCCGCGTGCTCCTTATGCCGATGTCTGTTACCTCGCCCCTGTCCGTACCGTCCAACACTATGTAGTCGCCTATCTTGTAGGGCCTGTCCACGAAGATGCTTATTCCGCCGAAGAAGTTCGCCAGCGTGTCCTTGGCCGCAAGGGCGACGGCCACGCCGACTATGCCCGCAGAGGCCATAAGGGGCGTTATGTCGAGCTTCCATACCGAAAGCACTATAACCATGCAGGCGCCCAGTACGACTATCTTCCAGACGTTCTCCACAAGCGGGATGACGTCCCTGCCAAGGCCTGTGATGTCCGCTACCTTCTGGAGGGCGCTCTCGATCAATATGTCGCTGGCCCTCACGACGGTTATGCCCCACAGGAGCGTAAGCATGGTATAGAGCACGCCTTGCGCGTAGAACATGCCCCTCTCCGGAATCCCGAGGTATGTAACCGATTGCACTGCGCCTACTACAAGCACGGTGAAGAATATCGGCCGGTGGATGAGGGCGATTATCCGGTCGTCGAGGTCCGTAGAGGTAAGCCGTGCAAGCCGCTTTAAAAACCTGCTGATGAGAAGGTCCGCCGCCTTTGCCAGTATGACGAAGACGGAGAATATCAGAAGCGCGTTCAGCACCTTTGAATCGGTGATACCGAGGGAGGCGATTAATTCTTCCATCAACCCTGCTTTCGGGTTTTTCCGGCCGAGGCCGTCACAGGCAGCTCGATATATGCAAGCCTGGTGTTCATCATGTCCTTAAAGGTCCTGAAGCCGGCCATCAGGGACTTTTTGACTGGTTTGCCGGGCGGCAGTCTCAGGGTGATCGGGTTTACGAAGGAGCCGTGCTTCTTAATCCTGTAATCAAGGTGTGGTCCGGTGGACCGCCCCGTGCTTCCTACGTAGCCGATTACCTGGCCCTGCTTGACCCTCTTGCCTTTCCGTATTCCCTTTTTGATACTGTTGAGATGGCCGTAATAGGTGACATAACCGGCGGAGTGTTTTATGACGACCTGCCTGCCGTTGGCCCCCTTATAGCCCGCTATCAGTACGGTGCCGTCGCCGACGGTGGATACCGGTGTGCCTCTCGGCGCGGCGTAATCCACGCCGAGGTGCGGCCTGTAAGTCTTCAGTATGGGATGGAGCCTCTTTCTGGTAAAGCCCGAGCTGATGCGCCTGTAACTGAGCGGGGCCTTAAGGAGCGCCCTTCGGAGGCTCCTGCCATTTTTGTCGTGGTAGTCGGCCTTGCCGTTCTGCTCGAAGCGGTATGCGTAGTGTGTGGCGCCGTTGTTTGTGAACTCGGCGGCGAGGATCTTGCCGTACTTCTTGAACTCGCCGCCAAGCCGGCGCTCCTCCACAACGAGCTTGAAGCTGTCGCCGTTTCGGATGTCGGTCGTGAAGTCTATGTCCCAGGCGAAGATGTCCGAGAGGTCCAGTGCCAGGAGGAGGTTGTCTATAGAGGAGACCAGGTTGTCCCTGACAGTGCCGCTAATGTGTACCAGGGTGGTCTCGTACGGGATGGCGGCTTTTGAGGCCTTAAAATCCTCTTCGGCGCGCTCTATATCCAGGATGCTGTCGCCGTCTATGTAGTATGTGAACGAGCGGACGCAGTTGTCGCCGTCAAGTTTAATGCAGTAGTCCCGCCCGGGTGAGAGCTTTTGCAGGTTATACGTTTTCTTTGAGGCGGAGGCTATTGCGTAAAGCTCGTTGATGTTGAGTTCATATCTTTTAAAGATGTCGTAGAGCGACTCGCCCTGTTTTACGGTGCCGGTCACGGTGCGGAATTCCGCCGCGGCAGATTCGGCAGAGGCGGCTTCAGGTTCGAAGGCGGTACTGGAATTTAATGAGGAGGGTGTGCCCTTGATAATGACAATAAGAGTAGCGGCAACCGCTAATGCCAGAAATAGGGCTTGTCTCATCCAACCTCCTGTGTTAAATATCGTTTATTTTATAATAAATTTACATAACAGGCAAGGGGATACGGTCCCACTTTCAAATATAGAGGTCGTCATTGCGAGCGAAGCGAAGCAATCAATCATAAAAACCCCCCTTTTTTTAAAGGTGACAATAAATAGATTGCCGAGGTCGAGTCGGCCTCGCAATGGCAGTGAAATCACGGTCCGGTTTTGAATAAAAAGGGGGTTTTAAAAGCCCCCTTTTTATTCAAAAATCGGACTGAAACCGGAATCTTTTAAGCCTTCTTCTTTTTTGCGGCCTTCTTCCTGGCTTTTTTCTTCTTCTTTGCTGCGGCCTTCTTCTTGGGTTTTTCGAGCTTGGTTACCTGAGCCTCGAGCCTCTTGATATTGTCGAGTACTTTCTTTACCTTCGGGTCGTCCTTGGGGTTGGCCTGCTTTGAGCTGTAGACCGCACCGCCGAGGTCCGCCATCTCCTTGTGTACCTTGTTCTTGAGGTCAAAGAGCTTGAGTTGTCTTTTCCCCTCTGCCGTAAGTTGTTCGGCCCTTAACCTGATGACTTCGACTCCATCCCTGAAACTCTTGGGCACGTCCTTTTTGACCCTTTCCCAAAAAGCCATAGATGCCTCCTTCCCGGTTGTGACTAATTAGTAAGTCCTATTACATTATAGAGGGTAATTTGGCGGAGGTCAACGCGGAATTTACTTGTTGTCTTCCTCGACCGCGTTGTGTATCGTCCTGAGGATGTCGGGTATTGCCGATGTCACCCTGTCCCATGCCGGTATCAGGGGGACGCCGACGGGGTTGTCCATGATGATCTCGGCGGCGGTATTGATGCCGTGGATGAACGTCTCCACGGCAAGGCTTTCGGCGTGGCGGTCGAATACGAGGCTGTTTACGGCGGCGTCGTCCTCGTAGCGTTTCAGGAGGTCCTGGGCCGTACGGACATATGTGGCAATGAGGGTCTTGAAAAGACCTTCGGAGAATACCACGCCCTCCGAGGCCAGAGTCCTGAAGAGAGACTTTGAGATGTCGATGCACATCTTGTGCAGGCCCCGCGATTCATCTTCGGGAGAAAGCACCTGGTGTTTGTGCTCGTAGTTTTCGGCGATGTCCACCTGGCATATCCTTCTTACGGCGGTGTTGCGGTATATCTCGGCGAGGACGCCTACCTCGAGGCCCCAGTCCCCGGGTATCCTGTTGACCCTGGCGAGGTCCACGTCCATTGAAAACTCCCCGGCGAGGATGTAGCGGAAGCTGTCGAAGAAGACAAGGAGGGGCATGTGCCCCACTATCTTCAGGAGAGACCTT
>DAOUWH010000216.1 GCA_030667205.1 Nitrospirota bacterium | reverse complement strand
GTAACATCTACCTCAAGGACGTGGTCGCCGTCCTGCGCCTCCAGGCCCTCGACCTCCAGACCGGCCATCGTAAGGGCATGGGCCGTATCCTCGGCGCTCATCCCTGTGTTTATAAACTCCTTAAGCCACTCGAACGACACAAGCATAGTTGTCTATTATATCCCCAGCATAAATGGATTAACAAGGGGAGCAATGGGTGGGGAATTGAAGTTTTCTGGTCCGGCAGAGGGTATAATATAGATAGGCGGCGGGATATTCGTTCTGATAAACACTACAGCGAGATGTCCGGAAAGCTCCATATTAAGTGCCCTCACAGGGACAGGACGGGCATTAACACCCATGTCGTCATAAAAGGAAGATACTGCTACAGGTCAGAGGAGTGCATGGTCATCGAGTGCAAGTACAACAGGATGCGCAACAAGATTGACAGCGTCCTCTCGATGACCTGGTAGGCCCGCCGTCCATCCTGCAAGAGCGAGGAAACTAACGCTTTAAAGGTGCCTAAAACTTGTTTCAGGGAGGATTTTTAATGAATTATCAGGTAGGAAGCGCAGGGAGAGTCGTGGTGGCCAAGTTCTCCGATGGCGAGGACATCCTTGAGGGTCTTGTGAAGATTGCCGGGGACGAGGATTTAAAGGCCGCGGTGCTCTGGCTGGTGGGCGGCATTAAGAAGGGCAGGGCGGTCGTCGGCCCCGAGGATGAGGAGCTTCCACCGAAACCCCTCTGGTATGAGATTGGCGAAAGCCATGAGATCCTTGCCACAGGCACCATATTTTATGAAGAAGACACCCCGAAGGTCCATCTTCACGGGGCATTCGGAAAGCGCGACACCGTGAGGACCGCTTGCCTGAGGGGGGAGTCGGAGACCTTCCTCGTGCTGGAGGCGATAATCATGGAGATCCAGGGCGTAACGGCCAGGAGGGAGCTTGACCCCTCGGTAGGCCTCCCGCTGCTTAAGGTGTAGAGAGTTAAATACAGAAGAAATTTGTAAAAAATGCGCTTTTTAAAGGCGCATTTTTCCTTTGGAGGGTTTTTATTATGGACGTCATGCAGGCCATAAAGGAACGGCGGAGCATCAGAAGCTTTACGGATTACAGGATACCGGAGGAGACTATTGAGAATTTGATTGAGGCCCTTCTGTGGGCTCCGAGCGCGGGGAACCTCCAGTCAAGGAAATTCTATTTCATAAGGGACGACGTCCTGAAGATGCGCCTTGCCGCGGCCGCCCTTGACCAGACCTTCATCGCCGAGGCCCCTCTGGTCGTGGTCGGGTGCACCGACAGCCTGATATCCTCGAGATACGGCGAGCGGGGCGTGAATCTCTACACGGTTCAGGACGTTGCCGTAAGCCTCATGTGCATGATGCTTGCGGCCCATGCCGAGGGGCTGGGCACCGTCTGGGTAGGGGCGTTCCGCGAAAAAGAGGCCGCCACGGCCTTAAAACTTCCGGGAAACCTCAGGCCCGTGGCCATCGTGCCCGTGGGACGGCCCGCGAGGGTTCCCACGGCTCCGGCGCGTGTATCCAGAGAAGATGCTGTAACGTTCCTCTAAAGGGGTTTTGTTTTGCGAAAGGAATGACAAAAAAGTATGCTTGCAAATAATGCTTTATTAACAACTAAATATTGCAATTGTCTATAGTACTACTTTAAGTATTTCAATTGAGTTTTAAGCGGCATCTTCCCCTCTTAGCGCCTCCAGCGCCTCTGCCATATCCTGGGGCAGGGGGCTTGTGAAGCGCATTTTCTTGCCCGTAACGGGGTGCATGAAGCCCAGGACCTTTGCATGGAGCATCTGGCGGGGGAAACTCAGCTTCTCTTTTCCCACGAGCGAAATGGCAGTTTTTTTGCCGTACGTCCTGTCGCCGAGCACCGGGTGCCCGGAGGAGGCGAAGTGGACCCGTATCTGGTGGGTCCTTCCGGTTAAAAGCTTTGCCCTGACAAGCGTGGCCCCTTTGGGCCTTTCGAGCACGTCCCACCTGGTCTCGGCCTCCTTGCCCTTTTTTGTCCTGACGGACATCTTTTTCCTGTCCGTCATCGAGCGTCCGATCCTCAGGCTAATCTGCCCGCTTTCGCCTCTAAGGTTTCCCCAAAGGAGCGCTATGTAGCTTCGTTTGACCTCCTTATTGCTGAATTGCTCGACAAGGCCGTAGTACGCCGCATTGCTCAGGGCCACGACCATTATCCCCGAGGTGTCCTTGTCGAGCCTGTGCACCACGCCGGGTCTCAAAGGGGCGCCGGGGGCGGTGAGAGAGCCGAACCTGAAGCGGAGGGCGTTCATGAGGGTGCCCGAGTGGTGCCCGGCGGCAGGATAGACGACCAGTCCGGCGGGCTTGTTGACTACGGCTATGTGCTCGTCGCTGTAGAGGACGTCGACGGGGATGTCCTCGGGAATGAGCGCTTCGGGCGGTTTCTCGGAAGGCGTGAGCTTTATCTCGTCGCCTGCCCTGACCTTATAGTTCGGTTTAACGGGCTTTCCGTTTACGACGAGGAGTTCTTCCTCGATGAGCTTGTGTATCTGCGAGCGGGTAATGCCCGTTTTGTCGGCCGCGAACCTGTCTATGCGGGTTGAGGTGTCCTCGGCTCCGGCCTTAACGAGCATGTTTAAAGATCCCTGTGGACGATATGAGCACGAAGCGGTTTTTCTTCTATAAGGGACGCGACCTTTTCCACTATGGCGGGGGAACGGTGCCTGCCGCCAGTGCAGCCGATGCCGATGGTAAGGGATGCCTTCCCCTCCTTTACGTAGAGGGGAACGAGGTAGTTAAGGAAATCGCCGAGCCTGTCAATGAATTCGCCCGCCTGCGGGTTGTCGAGTACGAACTTTTTCACCTCAGGGTCGGTCCCTTTAAGCTCTCTTAGTTCGGGTACGAAGTGGGGGTTCGGAAGGAACCTCGCGTCGAACAGGAGGTCGGCATTGACGGGGATGCCGAACTTGTATCCAAAGGACATGAGCGTAAGGCCCATGGAATCCTCGCCGGCGCTTCCCCCATATAGAGAGACTATGAAGTGGCGGAGCTGGTGGGGCGTAAACGAAGAGGTATCGACGATACGTTCCGCATCCGCCCTCAGGGGTTTTAGTAGCTCAATCTACTCGGAGATAGCCTGC
>DAOUWH010000125.1 GCA_030667205.1 Nitrospirota bacterium | reverse complement strand
CCATATTCTTTATAAGGCTGAGCTTTCCACGGCTGTCTTTGTGCATAGACGCAAAAAATAAAACCTCAGCAAGGATTGGATTACCACTAGTGCTGTGGCTGAATAAAACATCTACACCTGCTCCAAGAAGTTTTAATGTCTCTATTAGGGTCAGGCCGTAAGTTTTAATACCCGTGCCATGTTTGAGTTCCAGGTTATACCCATCAAGGAGGACATTTATGCCTTTTAAGTCCATGCTAATGCATAGCCTCTGTTATGTTACATATCATTTTAATGTCCTCCATCGACATTATGTCTTTCCCCTTCTTTAAAGATTTCCCTTAACATATCTTAACAGTTCAGCGTTACGTTCGGCTTTTTCGAACTCTTTGACGACCTCTTTCGTATTTCCCGACATCCTTATTGCATTATCATCGATCCACACCACCCTGTCGCACAGCATCTCCACGGCTCCCATCGAGTGCGAGACAAAAACAATCGTAACATCGTTTCTTTTAAAGTCCATCATCTTCTCAATACATTTCTGCTGAAATTCCAGGTCGCCCACGGCAAGTATCTCGTCGATGAGCAGTATCTCCGGGTCAAGGTGCGCAATCACGGAGAAACCGAGCCTCGCGAGCATGCCCGAAGAATAGGTCCTTATGGGCTGGTCCATGAACTCGCTGATTCCGGAGAACTCGATTATTTCGTCCATCTTCTTTCTTACCTCTGCCCGCAGAAGCCCAAGGAGGACCCCGTTAAGCATGATGTTTTCCCTTCCGGTAAGCTCCGGGTGAAAACCTCCGCCAAGCTCAAGGAGCGGCAGTGTCCTGCCCCTTACAACAATGCTTCCCTTTGTCGGCTTCAATACCCCCGCGATGAGTCCAAGCGTTGTGCTCTTGCCCGCCCCGTTTTTGCCTATTATGCCAAGGGCCTCTCCCTTACGAACCTCGAATGATATGTCCCTCAGTGCCTCATATCTTGAACCTCTCAGGGACTTCAGGGCCTTCGGGAGATGAAAGAGAAAGTTTTTAATCCCGCCGGTGAAGTGATGATACATCGGGTAACTTTTGCTTATGTTATCAAAAATGACAGCAGGCTCGCTCATAAGACCTCGGCCAGCTTCCAGGAGAGTCTTTTGTATACGGCGTAGCCGAATGCAAAAGTAGCGACACTATAGGAAATGCTTATTGTCAAAAGTCCTGCGTCAAGCGTGCCGTCCAGGAAAAGATTCCTCCAGCTTATCATCAGGGGCGCAACGGGGTTGAGGTTTAGCAGGTACTTATACCTCTCAGGCACCATACTTTCGGGATATATGATGGGGGTGAGATAAAACATGAACATAATGAAGAGGCTGACCAGCCGTTCCATATCCCTGAAAAAGGGATTTATTGTGGAGACGACGAGGCAGACGCCGTAGGTCATCATGAACTGCACACCCATCAGAATAGGGATACCGTAAAGCCATGACAATGAAGGGGACTTGTGGTAGACAAACATAAACAGGACTATAACAGGTATGGACAGGACGAAGTGAATGCCGTCCTGAAGGACTGTCACAAGCGGGAGGGCGCTACGCGAGAAATTCACCTTCTTGACCATAGACGCGTTGCCTATGAAGACCATGGGTGATACATTCACGGAGTTGGCAAGCCACTGCCACGGGAACAGCCCCGTTATCAGAAACAGGGCGTAGTTTTCCATCTGTATCTTCATTATTATCTTGAAGGCGATGAAAAAGATCAGGGCAAAGGCAAGAGGATGTGCTATCGACCAGAAGTAGCCGAGGACACTGCTCTTGTATCTCACCTTCATTTCCTTCTGGGTAAGGACCACAATGAAGTCTATGTAATGTCTTGTTATCATATCCCGGCTCCCTGTCCTTATTTAGCCAGGACGGCGGCACACAATTGCCCGCAACTGCTAATCCCGTCCTTCTTTATATATGGCCTTAAATCCATTGAGTTACCTTTGTTTTATGGGTTAAGCATATCCATTTAATAGAGATTTCATGCCTCATTTTTCCACCATACTTACTATACTTTCCATAGCATAACTTTTGCAACTTACGCTCTATGGCGCGGATTTTAGCCGTAAAATCACCCGACATGCAGTCAAAACGGGGAGGCCATAAGGGGTTTCGTTTTAATGATTGCGAGGGGCACGGTTTTGCGCTACTCTTTAACTTAGATACGCGAGATACTCGGCTTAAGAACAGGGCTTACATCAACTGCAACGCTGGAGCGGAAAAATGTCCGATACCATGATATTCAGAGACAGAACAGAGGCCGGCGCGCTGGTCGCCGAGAAGCTCGGGCACTACGCCGGCAGGGACGACGTCGTAGTGCTTGCCCTTCCGAGGGGCGGGGTAGTGAACGGCTTCGAGATAGCAAAGCGCCTTAACTGCCGCCTCGATATTATCATAGTAAGAAAGATCGGCTTCCCCGGCCAGCCCGAGCTGGCCATAGGCGCCGTGGCCGAGACAGGCGCGGTCGTGCTGAACGAAAACGTCATATCCACCAGCAGGGTCTCCGACAAATACATAAAAGAGGAGACCGCAAACCAGAAGGACGAGATAGCCCGGCGGAAAGACCTCTACCGCGGCGGCAAGGGCATCCTCCCGCTTGAGGGGAAGACCGTCATACTCGTGGACGACGGCGTAGCCACAGGGGCCACCATGAAGGCGGCCATAGCGGCCCTGAAAGAGGAAAAAATCAAAAGGCTCGTCGTGGCCCTTCCTGTCGCCCCGGTCGAGGCCGAGGAGTCCATAGGCACGATGGTCGATGAGTGGATATGCCTCCAGACACCGCCGGGCTTCATGGCCGTAGGGGGCTACTACGAGGACTTCACACAGGTCTCCGACGACGAAGTGGTGGAGATGCTCAGAAGGGCTCAGCATGGCAAATAAAAATCCGGAGCTGCCGGTTCACATACAAGCGGACGCTGTCACGCTCGAAGGGACCCTCGCCCTGCCCCAAGAGACAGAAGCCGTAGTGATATTCGCCCACG
Source organism: Nitrospirota bacterium (assembly GCA_030667205.1). Taxonomy (GTDB): domain Bacteria; phylum Nitrospirota; class Thermodesulfovibrionia; order Thermodesulfovibrionales; family JdFR-86; genus DAOUWH01. The sequence goes on along the minus strand of DAOUWH010000125.1, from coordinate 2,595 downwards.
GAAGCGGCTCAAGCCGGCATAGCTCGCGGAACAGGTTTGTGGCAGGGGTGCTTCAGGGGGCAGGGATAGGCACCCTCCTCTTCGACCTTCTCACCGAGGAAGAGGACACTGTATATGAAACCCGCTTCAATATCCCCCTGCTTACAGAGCGCCTGATAGCGACCACACAGTGGCTGAAGAAAAAACCCCAGGCGGAAAAGTTCGGCACCGGCAATCTCAATGTCGGCTATTTCGGCGCCAGCACGGGAGCGGCCGCGGCACTCGGGGCGGCCGCGGCACTCGGCAACGATATAGGCGCGGTAGTCTCCCGCGGAGGACGCCCGGACCTCGCGATAGAATCCATCGGGCGAGTCCTATCCCCTGTCCTCCTGATAGTAGGCGGCCTGGACGACGTCGTGATTCAGCTTAACCAGCAGGCATACGGGTTCATCAAGGCGGAAAAAGCGCTGGAGATAGTCCCCGGCGCAACGCATCTTTTCGAGGAACCCGGTACTCTGGAAGAGGTCGCGCGCCTGGCAACCGAATGGTTCGGTGGTCACCTTACCTCTCAGGAATCAGGTTAAATCTCACGCACCATACCGTAGCCCTAAAAGCCCGTAAAAAAACCCTCCGAATGCACTTTTTGAAACCGCCGGGAGTAGCCGAAAAAATTCATCCGCCAAAACTACTAATGAAGCAAAGGAGAGGGCCGTATCAAACCCTGGCGTCAAAAAGCCCGAGGACCTTGTAAGGAACGCCGATACCGCTATGTATGATTCCAAGAAGAACGGCAGAAACCGTATATGCGTATTTAAACCTTCCTACATTTCCACGAAATAGTTCTCCCAGGCTTCGCTTATCTTTTCTTTTGTAAGTTCCGGGGCGTGATTGTAGTAATGGGCGTTGTCGATGATGTGGTCTATCAGGTCCCTGGGGTGGCAGGCGTTGAGCTTCACGCCGAGCCTCTTGTAGAAATTGTCCAGGAGGTAGTCGAGCATCCCGGCCCTGAACTCAATGCCGTTTGACTCACAGACCTTCTTGAAAATGGTCCTGTACTCGTCTTCCGTAGCGTGGTCGACCTTGATCTTATACCTTATCCTTCTGAGAAACGCCTCATCAACGAGCTTCCTGGGCTCGATATTGGTGGAGAATATGACGAGCTGGTCAAATGGTATCTCGAACTTCATGCCCGTATGAAGGGTCATGAAGTCCGCCCTCCTCTCAAGCGGCACAATCCACCTGTTCAGGAGGTTCTGCGGGTCTATCTGCTGTCTGCCGAAATCGTCCACGATAAAGAGCCCGTTGTTTGCCTTCATCTGGAGGGGGGCTTCGTAGAATTTCGCGATGGGGTTAAAATCCAGGTCAAGCATCCTCAGGGTGAGCTCCCCGCCGGTCATGATCACGGGCCTTTTTACGAGGAGCCATCTGCCGTCCAGCGCATTCGCCGTTCCTTCGGGCGGCACGGGGATATGGTTTACGGAATCGAACACGGCCACTATCTGCCCCCCGACGAGGACAGAGTAAGGTATGTAAACCGTCTCCGGAAGGACCCTGCCCATGGTCTCGGCTATCGTGGTCTTCCCGTTTCCCGGGGGACCGTAAAGGAATATCGCCTTTCCGGAGCTGATCGCGGGGCCTATGCGCCTGAGCTGTCTTTCGCTTATCACGAGATATGCAAAGGCCTTGTGGACGCTCTGTTCGCTTACGATTATTTGCTTTACGGTCTGGAGCTCCACCATGCTGTTGTACTGCTCAAGGAGTACCGGCGCAGGCCCCGCATATCTGCATACATCCAGGAGATCCGCGGCCCTGTTCCGGCCCGGTCCCGTTATATTGAACCTGTATGTCACTTTGGCATATCCGGCCGCTCCCTTTACCTCCACGAATTTATCGCGCCGCAGCACCTCTATGGCCTCGTCCACGACAGGGACCGAAAGCTTTACCTCCTCGGATACGTCCGTAAGGCTGAACTCGCCCATAAAAAGTATATGCTTCATTATCAGGTCCGCGATAAAAGACAGTTCAAGTCCCGTATCCTTCACGGTCGCCGGGGCCTTCGGGTGCCTCCTAAAAAACGTACCCAGTTCCTCGGGCGCCAAATAACCCAGCGCCACGAGGTTATCGCCCAGCCTGCCTCCGTGAAGGCGCTGCCTCTCTCTCGCTCGCTGGAACTGCTCCTCCGTCACCGCTTGTTCCTTAAGCCGTTTCTGGCCTAAAAGTTCCTGCATCCCAGACCTCCCCTCAGGGCATGAAATAGCGGCCCTGACAATGTCCTAATAAAGCGTTTTTTCCTTCCATATGAGTCCTGTCTCGTCATTGAACTTCGTTACCGCGCCAGGCCCCTCTATCGTGCCCGTAAAATAGTCCTCGTCGTCCCAGAAGACGGCCTCGGGCATTATGAATTTAACCTCAAGGGGCGGCGATTCACGTCCTATCTCCACACACTTGTACGCCTTAAGCTTTTCCGAACTGCGGCCCCCGTAAAGGCGAAACGTCAGGTCCACATAACGCACATCCCCTCTCTCGCTTTCAACAATAAAACTATATACCCCTTTTGACGCCCTCGCAAGCGAAAAAACCTTCTTAAGCGATGCGATCCCGGCAATACTGCTCTTT
>DAOUWH010000050.1 GCA_030667205.1 Nitrospirota bacterium | reverse complement strand
CTTCTCTTCGTATGGGGCTTCTCAATCCGATAATTCTTCATCAGGGATTGACTGAAACCGGGCATAGTGTTTTATTATGTTCATAAGGGCGGTTAGCTCAGCTGGGAGAGCGCCACGTTCGCAACGTGGAGGTCGAGGGTTCGATCCCCTTACCGTCCACCATTTAAAATAAAAGGGGTTATGGGCTTTCTCATAACCCCTTTTTATTGGATTGCCCGGTTTTGTCCGGCTGTCCACTTTGGAAATGTAATCCATAAGGGGGCGTAAGCTCTGCGCGACAACAGGCAGGTTTACAATGTCGATAGTAAACAGGCTCTCGAATTCTTCCAGAAAATAATAGCGCCTTTGCCCCTTAAGGCCCCGGGGCATATGCATATGTTATACTTAAAGAAATATGACAGGGCATGTGAGCTGAGAGTTTTGCTTGGCTCGTAGAAGGCCAGGAGAACTTTCAGTGAGTTTTGAACTTTTCGGATTTAGCAGCCAGATAGAGCAGGGTATAGAAGCGCAGGGCTTTACCCGGCCCACCCCCATCCAGGAGCAGGCCATTCCACTTGTGCTTGAGGGCCGGGACGTAATGGGCCTTGCGCAGACCGGGACCGGCAAGACAGCGGTCTTTGTACTTCCGATACTGCAGCGCCTGCTGTACGGCCCCCGGCGCCGCATCAGGGCGCTTGTGATATCGCCCACGCGGGAGCTTGCGGAGCAGACCCACGAGGCCGTCACGCAGCTTGGCGCGTACACAGGCCTCAAGAGCATCACCATCTACGGCGGCGTCAACATCAACCCACAGAAGAGCATGATACGCTCGGGCAAGGCCGAGATAATGGTGGCCTGCCCCGGCCGCCTGCTGGACCACCTCGGGCAGGGTACGCTGAACCTCTCGCAGGTGGAGGTGCTCGTGCTGGACGAGGCCGACCGCATGCTCGACATGGGCTTTATGCCCGACATCAAGCGCATACTGAAATACGTTTCATCACGGCAGCAGACGCTGATGTTCTCGGCCACGATGCCGGAGGCAATAAGGAAGCTCACGGGCGAGATACTTACGGAGCCCGTGACCGTGCGGATAGGGAGGGAGGCCCCGCCGCAGAATGTCTCGCACCTGGTGTTTCCCGTGCAGAGGCACTTAAAGACGTCGCTCCTTAAGGCCCTGCTTCGCGAGACTGGAGAGGGCCTCGTTCTGGTTTTCACCCGCACCAGGGACCGTGCAAGCCGCCTGGGGCAACAGCTGAAGAGGGAGGGGTTCAATGCCGCCTCCATGCAGGGCAACATGGTGCAGAGCCGTCGGCAGGCCGCGCTTGAGGGGTTCCGTGACGGCACGTACAGGGTGCTTGTGGCCACGGACGTTGCCGCAAGGGGCATCGACGTGGAGGACATCTCGCACGTTATCAACTACGACATGCCCGACAACGCCGATGACTACATCCACCGCGTGGGGCGCACGGGAAGGGTATCGAAGAAAGGGGAGGCTTTCTCCATCGTCACCCCGGAGGACTTCCCCATGGTCAGGACATTCGAGCGAGTGCTCGACGTGGAACTCGTTACCCGCGAGCTTGAGGACTTCAAATACGACGTCCCGCCTCCGCCGGGCGGGAAGAGGCACTCGAAAGGCCAGCGCACACACCAGAGCCATAGCAAAAGACAGCACAAACAAAGAGGAAGAAGTGGCCGCAGCAAGCAAGGCTCCACCACCACCGCAACATAGGGGGCAGGCGGCGGTTTCTTACGCCTCGGGAGGCGGACCGGGCAGGGATTCCAGGATTTCCTTAATGTAGAAGTCGCACTTTATGCAGTCTCTTGACTTCTCGGCGTATTTCCCCTGGGGCCTTCCGCCGCACAAGGTGCCTGCCAGCATGTAGCATATCTTTCCGCCCGTGGGATATGCCGGGCACTCCAGGGTCAGGTCCATGCCGCATTTCTTGAATTCCCAGCAGTTCATGTTCCCCTTTTTGGCCATTGGCAGTACCGTATCTCAGGACGCACGGCTCGCCTAATTTTGATGGGAAACGAAGGGGTTTGTCAATTTGAAGTTATAATTTTAGGGGGAGGCTATCCGGCCTTGTGGAAGGCCCTGCTTGCGAGAATTATCGCCCCTGATATTGCAAGCGAGGCGAAAAGCAGCCCCGCGGCCACGAGCACGTTGCCCAGGAGGGCGGGTTTTATCAGTATCACGAGAGCCAGCAGGAGCATCATCACGCCAGAGACGAGTTTAAGTATCTGGCCGTGGTGCTCGCTGAGTTTCCTTGAGCCGAGCGTGGCTGTAAAGAGCAGCACGATTACCGCGAGCGGCACTACGTAGACAACGTTGTAGAGCACGAGGTAGAGGTAGTACTGGGGCGTCTGAAGGTTATGGAGGGTAAGCACCCGCGTGAAGACCATCGGGAAGCCGGCGGTGCACAAAAGCTCGTAGGCGTTTGCGGCTACGGCAAGGACGATAGTGCCGATTATTATCGAAGCAAGAGAGGATGCCTTAAGGAGCTTCCGCATGCGGTCGAAGAGTTTAGGCTTTGCAGTTTCGGGAATGCTGAGCGAGATGCCGAGCCTGAAGAAAAAGAACTCCTTGATGTTTATGACGGCGAATATGAGCGCTATTATGCCCGCTACGATGGTTATTGTCCTGACAGTTCCCGCAAACAGAAAGATATTCAGCCATGCGGCCATGAACACGAAGTAGATGAGTCCCGAGAAAAATACGAATATGCCGCCGACAAGGAGCATCCTCCCCCTTGAGCGCACGTGCACGAGCATCCCAAGCAGCATGAAGAGCACGAAGAACGCGCAGGGGTTGAAGCCGTCAAGCGCCGCGATGGCCACCGTAAGCACAGGGAGCGCCATCTTCGATGCCTCGACCGTGCCTATGAGCGGCAGGGTTATGACATCAGGTTTCTCGATGGGCGTTTCCGTCCCAGGTGGTTCCTTGGTCTCTTTTTCCTCGGCGGGCGGTTCGACCGCGGCTGGCCCGTGGGGTGTTAAAACTTCTTCCTCCGGCTGCGCTTCGCCCTCTATGCAGGGTATGTCTTCGGGGCATGAGCTTTCTTCGGTGGTGGCCTCGCCCAGAAGAAGCCCCTCCGAGGGGGCGGGCTCAAGAAGGGCAGGGCGTTTTACTACCCGTTCTAAAGGGTCGGAGCAACCGTTTTCTGCGCAGTATCTTATTCTGGATTCAATCAGGGCCCCTGTGGTGCTGTCGCTCTGGAAGCCGAATATGGGTGGGAAGTGCCCGATAAACATGGCCGGCACCCCGCTCATTTTTGCGCCGTATGCCCGGGACATCTCGACAAAGAGACGTGCCTCATCGGGGCTTGTGGTGACCACGTGCGAGACTATTTCAAGTTCCGGGTACTGCTGCTGAAGTTTCTGAAGAAAGGCCTTTTCGGCCTTGCAGTGGGGGCATTCGAGGCTCAGGAAGAAGTGGACCTTAACAGGCTCTCCGGCTGCTGCAGCTGCGGGCAGGAATTACGCGGCAAGCACCACCAGACAGAGCAGCCTGATGAGAATGGTGCGGCCTTCATGTAGAAAAATACGCATTATTTTAGTATAACCGATGACGGGGGCCGGACAACAACAGGCTGTTGCGCATCCCGGCCTGACGGGGGCGGATGGCGGACGATTGCTGAAAGTTGTGGGAAAATATAGAAAATGTGCTAAAATAGGGCGAAATTGGTCGGCATGGTATGCGTTCTGGTTTACTAACGGACATAAGAATAAGGAGGTAAGTCAAATGAGCAGATCGGACCTTAGATGTAATTTGGAGTTGTCGGTTGAGCTTTTGTTCAATGGCGGGCAGGATGTGTGCAAACAGGCGACAATAAAGAATGTCGGTCTTGGCGGCGCTTTCATAAGCTCCGACAACACTACGCCCGAGGACTCGGTCGTAAAGCTCAGGACCCGGATACCCAATTACGGCATCCTGGAAGCCAATGGAAAGGTGCTCAGGAAGCAGGAGGAAGGATTTGCCCTGCAATTCCTGAACATGGACAATGTTGCCAAGGAGAGCCTATGGGGTTATATAAGCGGGAACCTCTACGAGCAAGATGACTTTCCGGACAACGGCGGCGGCCTGGACCTCGCACAGCCGCGAATTCTTCCGGCGCACATGGCAGGGGAGATATCTTTCAGGCTCGAGGTACTCAACAAGGCGACGGATGTGTTCAACAGCCGGATCGGGGATATCCAGCAAAGACTTCTTGGCGGAGAAGACCCCGAGGCCATCCTTGAGGAGGTTTCGGGCTCAATACACGAAATGTGCGACGTGTGCAGGGGACTTGAGGAGGCAGTAGGGGACGACACGGAATTCCTTAGAAAGGCACAAGCGGAGTTCAGGGCAAAGACCGACGGTTTCTTCTCTAAAAGCTACCTCGCGAACCGTGCCCGCACGTGGCCCCAGGGATATCCCGGCGACTTCAAGATGCTTGAGGCCGTATACCGCAATATCCCGCTCTCAGTCGGCATAGGTTACCTGCTGGACCGGCATTTCCTTTCCGCCACGCTGGCCGTGGCTGTGCGGGCGAGGCTGTCGAAGCTGAAAGATATCCTGAAAGAGGAGCTTAAGGAGAGAGAGGGCCCCCAGATACTTAACCTCGGATGCGGTTCATGCCGTGAGATCTTCGAGCTGATACCGGAGATGAGTGAGGCGGACGCGAAAGTCACCTGTCTGGACTCCGACTCAGACGCGCTCACCTTCGCCTCGAACCGGCTCTCCTACGCGGCCGACATCTGGTCCGACATCACCCTGCGGAAGTACAATGTCCTGAGGATGATAAATCATAAAAAGAATATGGAAGAATTTGGCCCGCAGGACATCATTTACAGCGCTGGCCTCTTCGCCTATCTCGAAGACGACGTGCTGGCCCGCCTCGTGGAGGCGCTGTATCTTCTCCTTAAGCCCGGGGGCAAGCTCATAATCGGCATTGAGGACGGGAGCCGTTATCGCCCCCAGGAGTACCACTGGTTTGTCGATTGGGCGAGCCTGATGGGGCGGACGGAGCATGAAAGCAAGGTCATTTTCGGCAAGGCCGGGGTTCCCGAAGACGCCCTCACAATGGTGCGGGACCGTACAGGCGTAATCATTTTCTGCATAGCGGAAAAAGGATAGTCCCGTTCTGTATAGAGGAAAAAGGATAGTCCCGGGAACGGGGCCAATGGAAAAAGAAGCGTATATAAGGGATGAGCTGCTGAAGCTGACGCACTACTGGACAGGCGTCATATTCATCCTCGGCGCTTTCCTGTTTCTCCTGTTCGGGGTGGTGGACTATCTGGTTACCCCGGAAAACTTCAGCCGCTTTTTCCTCCTGAGGGCGGGCGTGGCCGTAACCCTCGCCACACTTGCTTTCCTCAACAGGGTGCTCAACAGGCCGAGGATCAGCAGGATAAGGCTTGACCTGTCCATTATCGCAGCCACAGTAATCGCCGCATTCGCCATTGAGTTGATGATACTCGCGTTGGGTGGCCACATCTCCTTTTATTATGCTGGTCTCAGCCTCGTGGCCATCAGTGTCCTGGGAATAGTCCCGCTGAGCCTTACGCTGTCCATAATCTGCGTCGGGTTGATTTACCTGGTATACCTGGCGCCAATATTCCTCTTCGATACCATCACCAACTGGCCACTGTTTATAAGCAACAACGCCTTCCTTACCTCCACGTTCATAATCGCTCTGGTGGGGCGGTCGCTGGAGCAGAAAAACCTTATAAAGACGCTGGGCCTCCAGTATGTGACGAACAGGGACAAACAGAAGCTCAAGCTCTACTCGGACAATCTCGGACATCTCGTCGAGGAAAGGACCAAGGAACTCAACAAATCCGAGCAGATGCTGAGGGCGCTCTTTGAGCACGCAAACGACGGAATAATAATCATGGATGAAAAGGGGACAATACTCAACGCCAACCACAAGGCCTGCGCGATACACGGCTTCGACCGGGACTCCTTTATAGAAGCTAATATAATGCTCTTCGAGACGGACGAGAACAAGCCCCTGATGAGCGAGAGGCTGCGCCTCATCCTGGACGGAGAGTCGTTGCTGTTCGAGACGGAGCACTACCGCAAGGACGGGAGCAAGGTCGCCCTTGAGATCAGCTCCCGGGCCATTGAGGTCGAAGGCAGGGTTCTGATACAGTCATTCCTCAGGGACGTCACGGAGAAGAAGAAGCTCCAGAGCCAGCTCCTGCATTCACAGAGGATGGATTCCATCGGTCAGCTGGCAGGAGGCCTGTCCCATGACTTCAACAATATCCTTACATCCATTCTGGGGCTTTCGGAACTCGCACTTGAAAAGGCGGACCTCAACGACTACACCGCGGATAAGCTGAGGCTCATAGAGAAGGCTGGCAGGCAGGGTTCACAGATGGTGTCGAAGCTCCTGAGCTTCGCCCGGAGGAGTAATTTCGAGTCCCTGCCCTTCGACCTGAACAGCGTTATCAACGACACCATGGGCATGCTGGCGAGGCTGATGCCGGGGCAAATACAGGTGGTCAAGAGGTTGCGGGAGCCGCTGCCCCTCGTGGAGGGCGATGTCGGCCAGATGGAGCAGGTGATAATGAACCTGGCCATTAACGCAAGGGACGCCATGCCCAATGGCGGAGAGCTTAACGTCGCGAGCGACATCGTGCCCCTCGGTCCCGGGGATATAGATATCGAAGCGAACGTGGAGCCCGGGCAATACGTTAACATTACAGTTTCCGACACGGGCGAGGGCATTGCGGCCGAGCACATACCGCACATCTTCGAGCCCTTCTTTACAACGAAAGAGAAGGGCAAGGGTACCGGGCTGGGCCTGGCCATGGTCTATGGAATCGTCAAGGAGCACAAGGGTTACATAACGGCCGAGAGCACGCCCGGGAGGGGCACGACCCTCAACGTCTACATGCCCACCTCGAAGTCCAGGGCAGCCAGCGCCGGCGCGCCCGAATATGTGAAGGTCCAGGGGAGCGAGACTATACTCGTCATCGACGACGAGGCCGCCATCCTTGAGTTCGTTAAAGAGGTGCTGAGCGACAGGGGATTCAAAGTAATAACCGCGAGCAGTCCGGTTCAGGGCCTCGACATCTATGAAAAGGCTCACCGGGACATAGCTCTGGTTATTACCGACATGATAATGCCTGCGTTGTACGACAGACCGGTGGTGGAGAAGATAAGGGAGATGAACCCGCAGGCAAAGATCGTGGCGATCACCGGCTTCAGCGATGCTCTCGACAATGTTAATGTGGACAGGTTGATAAAGAAGCCCTTCAACTCAAGGAAGCTGCTCTCCACGGTAGGCGTGGTCCTGGGCCGCTACGGCATATCCGAAAACTGAGCCGGGGGCTTTTAAAAGCCCAGTGAGCCGCTGAAAATCTCGTCCAGGTAGGGAGCCGCCTTCCTGAATGCATCGAGCACGTCGGCATCAAAGTGAGAGGGCATGGTCCGCCCGTCGCCTTCCGTCATTATCTTGACGGCATCTTTGTGGCCGAGTGGAGACTTGTAGGGCCTTTTGCTCCTGAGGGCGTCATACTGGTCGCAGATAATCACTATCCTGCCTTCGATGGGAATGTCCTTGGCCTTGAGCCCCTTTGGGTAGCCCGAGCCGTCGAACCTTTCGTGGTGGCTGAGTGCGATGGAAGCGGCCATCCGGATGTTCGGGTAGCTGGAGCCCGCGAGTATGTTGTCGCCGATGGAGGTGTGGGTTTTCATGACGTCGAACTCCTCGCTCGATAGACGCCCCTCCTTCAGTAGTATGCTGTCCGGTATGCCGATTTTCCCGATGTCGTGCATGGGGCTTGCAAAGGCTATGGTGTCTATGAAGTCCTGCGGCATCCCCATGGTCTCCGCTATTTTGCTGGCGTAGCGCCCTATCCTGAAGATATGGGCGCCCATTTCCGTGTCCCTGGACTCCGCAACGGTAGTCAGTCGCTGTATTATCTCGTTGCTGAAGTTGCTCACCATGGTGAGGGCGCTGGCAAGTTCCTTTGTCCGCACGGAGACGGTCTCCTCGAGCGACTTCTTGTAGTCCCTCTCCATATGCAGCAGCCTCTTGTAGGTGATTGCCTTCTCTATGGAATGTACGAGTTGGACGGACCTGTAGGGCTTGACTATGAAGTCGAAGGCACCTCTTTTTATGGCTTCCACCGCCGTGTCCAGATCGGCGTGGGCCGTCATGAGTATCACCGGGATATCCGGGTCGAAGGCGTGGACTCTCTCAAGAAGTTCGATACCCGATACTGCGGGCATGATGATGTCGGTAAGAACCGCATCGACGCTGCCGTTGCGGAACTTTGACAAGGCATTTTCGGGGTCGGTCGAGGCGATGACGGAGAATCCCTTCTCCGTCAGAAGCGAAGATATGGCCTCCACAATGTAGGCATCGTTGTCTACGACCAATACTGTCGCCGCTTTATCCGGTATCAATATAATCCTTTATCTTCCCGGTATATTTTATCGGATATTATACCACTAATCCGCAGGGGGAATACAGCTCTGGCGAGCAGTTTAACTGCTCACTGCCGTTGTGACCACGAACTCCGGCGGCTCCATGGTGGTCTTTTTTACGGTACATTGCTCGGCAACCGTGGTGATAGCGTCCCTGTATTTTTCGGGGAACTCCGCCGGCAGATTTATGTTTATTACGATTTTTCCAAGCTTCATGTCCTTTTCAGCGGGCACTTGCTCCATGCGCTGGGTGAGCGATATGCCCTCGGTGGGGATGTTTCTCTGCTGGCAGAAACCCAGCACGAAGATTCCCGCGTACGTGCCTATCGAAGCCAGGAAATGCTCGAAGGGG
>DAOUWH010000214.1 GCA_030667205.1 Nitrospirota bacterium | reverse complement strand
GGGAACCGGAACGAGTGGATTAAACCTGTCCTTCCGGGGGCTTCAACCCTCGGTGATAAGTCCTTCCTTTAAATAAAAGACAACGTCCGCCAGCCTTCTTGCCTGTGCCTCGCCGTGTGAAAGTGTTAAAGCGTTCCGATGCTCCATCTCGCCGAGGCCGACATCTGTATCGTCGTTCAAAGAACACTAATCGAAACGTACGATGCCTGCCGGGTTCGGGCTCCTGCGAATGAATCCCTTGCCCTGGGCCACTATGTCAAGGGGCAGGCTCAGCAGGTCCGTCTCCTCGACGCTGAGCCCCGTGGGCACGTCAAGCTGCACGGTCTTTACGTAACTCATGCAGCTCTTGCAGGCATCGACCCGCACCCCCTCTTCGTTTTCCACGTAGATGATATCTGTCTCCGGTGCGTCCTCGCTGTGGCAGTAAGTACAGCCGATCCTCTTGTAGCGGCCAATGGTTTCGCAGAAGGTGCAGTAGTATCTTCTTTCGGCGTCTTTTTCTATCGCAGACAGCGAGGGCGTTGCGCCGCATACGGGACAGAGGCCTTCCTGCCAGTAGATGTCGTCGACATTAAAAGAGTCCTTCATCGAGCGGAAGAAAGGCTTCCCCAGGATATAAAGGAGTGAAAACATCTCCCTTGAGGGCACCTCTTCGGCGTTTCTGAGGAGCATGAAATCTACCTTGTTCGAGAGCATGTCGTCCCTGAGGCCCTCGGGCGGGACCTCAAATGCCCCGGAAAACGCGTTCAGGACGGTATCGATGTCATCTTTGATATAGCAGTGGTAGGACTCGCTCAGCGGGCCGTAATCGTAGCGAAGCCTAACCGCCTCGCCGAACTCCCTGATTCTTTCGTAAAGGGCGAGGACCTCTTCCAGATGCGGTTTTGCCTCGTAGCTCATGGCACATCCGGGTATTTTATGGTTATCTCCTCACCTGTGAGGGCTTCCTCCAGGAAGACCTTCAGATGTCGTTTTTCTTCCTTTGTAAGCCCCAGAGGCTTAAGCACCGTATTGCCCCTTCCGCCGCCGCGGTTGACGAACTCGATGACCTCCTCAAGGGTCCAGAAGATGCCGTTGTGCATGTAGGGGGCGGTCCTTGATACTTCCCTGAGCGTCGGCGTCTTAAAAGCCTTCCAGTCCTTTTGGTCTTTCGTTATCAGGTATCGTCCGGGGTCCTCGGCGAGGTTAATGTAGTCTTCGTAGTGGTAGACCTTGGCAACGAACCTCCTTGTGGCGGCCACGCCCGGGTCGTCACGGAATTCGGGGTTTTCAGGGACGTTAAGGGCATGGAACTTGTCGTCCTGCAGGTTGACCCCGAAGTGGCACCCGGCGCAATTGCCCTTCCCCTTAAAAATCTCAAGCCCCTTTTCCGCCTCTTCCGAGAGTGCGCCTTCATCGCCGAGAAGATATCTGTCGAGGGGCACGTCGACGGCTACAAGGGTTCGTTCGAAGGCGGCTATGGCCATGGCAATCCTCTCGCGCGTGACGTCTCCGCCGAACACCTCGCCGAAGGCCTCGCGGTACTCGGGCACCGCCCGTATCTCCTCCTCGAGGAAATCAAGGTTCTGGTTCATCTCAAACGACGACATGATGGGAAATAGCGCCTGGTCCTCGAGCGTCTGCGAGCGCCCGTCGTGGAAGAGGAACTTGCTGAAGGCGATGTTTATCAACGTTGGGGTGTTCCGCCAGTTATTGGTGGTCGGGTAGCTCAGGGATATCGCCTGGCCGTCGGAGTAGGCCAGGTCGGGTATGTGGCAGGTGGCACAGCTCATCGTGCCGTCGCCCGAAAGCCTTCTGTCAAAGAAGAGCTTCTTGCCAAGCTCGACCTTCTCCGGAGTTTGCGGGTTGCGCTGGGGTATGGGCACCGACTTAAACGGCTCAAGGTGTCCGCCGAGGGCATAAGAGGGCAGTACAAGCATGGCCAGGAAGAAGGCCGCATATATGTAGCTACTTTTTCTCTGCACGGGCGAGTTCCTCCTCCAGGATTTTTTTCATATATGCGTAAGGCCTGTTGCCTATGACCATTCTTCCATTAAATAAAAACGTAGGCGTATTGTACACGTCCAGCGAGATGGCCAGCGCATGGTCCCGCTCGATAAGCTTCAGATGCCGCATGTTGTCCAGGTCCCCTTTGAAGCGCCGCATGTCAAGGCCCAGCTCCCGGGCATAGCCCAGGAGGCTTTTGCGGTCGAGCGTGGGAGAGTTTTTAAGCATTATGTCGTGCATCTCCCAGAACATGCCCTGCTCCCAGGCGGCCAGCGCCGCCTCCGCGGCGATGCGCGCGTGGTGTCTGTACTTGTAGGGGTAGTGTTTTATTACCAGCCTCACCTTGCCGGGGTACTCCCGCATCAGCTTCTTTACGGCCGGACCGGCCGCGGCGCAGTGCGGTCACTGGTAATCGAGAAACTCCACCAGGACGACCGGGGCATCTTCAGGGCCGGTTGCCGGGGAGCCCTCGAGGGGGACGCTGTGCCTTTTCTGTTCGGCGTACGAAAGAGACGGGAGGACTAGACACAGGATGAAAAGCAGCATGTACGTGGATGCGGTTCTCACGTGAAACTCCTTTCCAGGAAGTTTGAAAAAAAGAATACTATGCCGGCTTTCCTCAGGGTTGGCGGCAGGGCAGGTGGCCTGCCCTGCCGCCCTGAAAAAGGTTATTCCAGGCCCATCTCCTTAACCCACTTTGCATGCTTTTTCTTTGCCCAGTAAAGCGGGACGTCGCCCCTCGTCATTATCCTGAAGGTGCCGGGGTTGGCAGCCGTTGCAAGATAGATGTGAAGCGGAATAATCACCGCGAATACGAGGCTTGCCAGCACGTGCAGGAACTGTCCGATCATCATCGCGCTCTTGCCGCCCTGGCTGAGCCACATGACGAAGCCGGTAATGCTGACGAGCAGGCCGAACACCACGACCAGAATCACGACGACCTTCTGCCCGGCATTGAGCTTCCCCTGGGGCGGGGCCTCCTGTTTCTTTGACAGATACCCGCCGAGCATGGAAAGCCACTGTCTGTCCTCGGTGCTGTAGGACAAAGACTCCGGCAGCCATATGCCTATCGACAGGACAACGGATACGGTGAAGCCCACCCCACCCCAGTTGTGGATGAACTTTGCTATGGACTGTCCTCCGAACAT
>DAOUWH010000098.1 GCA_030667205.1 Nitrospirota bacterium | reverse complement strand
TGGGACGGGGCTACCCCGATGCCGGGTCCCACATGAACAAGTTCGATTCCAAAAGGGAAACCACGGACGATGTTGTGATGTGGGAGGGGTAGCGGGGGATTCTTAATTTTTTATCGGCTGCACTCTGTAACACGCAGGGGGGGGTTGCGAGTTTCACCTACTACTTAACACTCTGTCTTACTGTGACTTGTGTGGATTACCATTACAAATCATTAAGACAACGGGGGCCGAAGCCCCCTTATGCCGGATAAGCCAAATTTGCTCAGTCCGTAGCGGTAGCTTTAGCTCTCTCTTCTGCAGACATAGCCGAAAGTCTCTCAACTTCTTTCACATCCAATCTGAGCCCCTCGGCCACACGGCGACCGTAATCGGGGTCGGCCTTGTAGAAGATAGCCGTCTGGCGAAGCTGGATGCGCTTCTGCGCCCCTCCCAAGTGGGAGACGATGTTCCCTCTCAGGTTTTCCCTGTTCGCATCGGTCATCACCTTGCGGTACAGGTCCCCGGCCTGCACGAAATCGTCGTTTGGATGGTTGTACGGCTGGCGCATAGCTTTGCCCGAGACCTCGAAGGCGGGCTCGGCCGCCTTGGGCTCCGGCTCGGGGCCGCCAAAGCTGTTGGGGTAGTAGTTAGGGCCGCCGCCGCCGTTTGAGTCAAAGCGCATGAACCCGTCACGCTGGTAACTATTCATTGGGCAACCTTTAGTCGAGTTTACCGGCAGCAGGTGGTAGTTGGGTCCCAGGCGGTGGAGATGGGTGTCGTGGTAGCTGAAGAGGCGCGCCTGAAGCATTTTGTCAGGAGAGGCCGCGATGCCCGGAACGAGGTTGCCAGGCGAGAAGGCCGACTGCTCCACCTCGGCGAAGTAGTTTTCCGGATTGCGGTTGAGCACCATGCGGCCTACCGTTATGGGGGGGAAGTCGGCGTGTGGCCATACCTTGGTGATGTCGAAGGGGTCGAAGCGGTAGCTCTCGGCCTGCTCCGGTGTCATTATCTGCATCTCGAGCCTCCATGACGGGTGCTCTCCCCGCTCTATGGCCTCGTACAGGTCGCGCGTGGCGTGGTCGGGGTCCTTGCTTTTCATGACATCGGCCTCTTCGCGCGTGAGGTTCTGGATGCCCTGCTCGGTCTTGAAGTGGTACTGCACCCAGAAGTGCTCGCCCTTTTCGTTGTACCACTTGAATGTATGGCTGCTGTAGCCGTTCATGTTGCGGAAGGTCCTGGGCGTGCCGCTGTCGGAAAAGAGTATTGTCACCTGGTGGATGGACTCCGGCGTAAGGGATAAGAAGTCCCAGAACATGTCGGCGTCCTTGAGGTTCGTCGCAGGGTTCCTTTTCTGGGTGTGTATGAAGTCGGGGAACTTCAGCGGGTCGCGGATGAAGAAGACGGGGGTATTGTTGCCCGTCATGTCGTAGTTGCCCTCTTCGGTGTAGAACTTCACCGCAAAGCCCCGGGGGTCGCGCTCTGCGTCGGCCGAGCCCTTCTCGCCGCCCACGGTGGAGAAGCGCACGAACAGGTCGGTGCGCTTGCCCACCTCGGAGAGGAACTTGGCCTTTGTGTACTTCGTAACGTCGGCCGTGACCTCGAAGTAGCCGTAGGCACCGGCCCCCTTGGCGTGCACGACGCGTTCGGGGATGCGCTCGCGGTCGAAATGGGCCAGCTTGTCCACAAGATGGACGTCCTGCATCAGCACTGGCCCCGGCCAGCCGGCAGTCATGGAGTTCTGGTCATCCTCGACCGGCTTGCCAAAACCAGTCGTCAGTTTCTTTTTGTCCTCTGCCATCATAAACTCCTTTCCTTGATGTCTTCTCTCATTTTTGCGTCATCTAATAGCCGGATGCCCTACGGCATAAGCCCCTACTCTTCTACCAGCAGGCTCTATGGAAATTTCATCTACCTCGGAGTTCATACTGCCTCCTTTCTATATGTTTTATTTTTCATGGCTTTTCCTCCTTACAGATGGTCTCTATAACTTTATACTTCCTTATAATCAATATAATCACTCCATTAAGTTAAAATTTAGCACATCGGGAGGTATTGTCAATGCCGCGTGTGATAAGTATAGATCTACCCCAATGCCGGGTCCCACGTTAACAAGCTCGACTCCGCACGAGTGGAGACGGACGAGATGGTGAGGTGGGAGGGGTAAGGGGTTCTTAATTTTTTATCGGCTGCACTCTGTAACACGCAGGGGGATTTTGCGGCTTACACCTACAAAGACGTAATTTGAGGCTCCCCAAAGATTGCGGATAACTCCGAGAAACTTACTCCGTCAAGTCCAGTTCTTATTTGATGTGGCTGACCTGCCCCCCCAAAGCCCTGCCCTGAAAAGTCACTACCTCACGAATCTTCCTTATCGAACGCAAGCCCTTTCCCAAATAAACAGACGAGAAAGCAGCAAGCAGGCTCATGACGGGCAAAGCCTCTGAGAAGGGAACAAATATAAGCGGCGCCATGATTGTCATGATAATGAGCGTAGCGCAAACCATGGAGAGCATGAGTGCCAAACGTGGCCCATGTCGGACAACAAACGTACGCACTCCGCTTGTAACATCGTTGTGGTAATCTAATATCTGATGACCCAGCATGCCCAGCATACCGCCACAGAATAGCCAAACCGTCAGGACTGCGCTCAGCCAGTTCCACACACTAATAATCGCGACGAAAATCAGGAATATCGCCGGTTTCTGTGTTACAGAACCAACGATTAAACCCCATATTCCACGTTCTTTGAACCGCATCGGCGGCAGAGAATACTCTATACCGATCAGTATAGTTGCTGCTGTTATCACACGTGGCAACATCTCATTCGTGATCGCATAAATTAGGATCAGACCGGTCGTAAGTGCAGCGAGGGATATTGTAAAGCTGTGTTTCCGTTGCGGCATGTTCTCGCGACCGGCTGCCATGTCTTGGGGTAAGTCAGCCGCGTCATTCATTGTGTAGCCGCCCATTAGGAGGCAAACTACGGCGGCTAAATAAGCCATGAATCCAGTCATATCAACACCGATGCGACCCGAGTAGAACCACAGCAGGAATGCTGAGCCTGCCAGGTGAAGAAGCTTATCCAACCACTCCTGTATACGCACAAGTCGTATGCTGTATCGTAGGCTGATATATGGTGTTACGCCCGGCATGCTCAAGTGTTATTTAGAATATTGGCCAGAC
The DNA here is from genome assembly GCA_030667205.1 of Nitrospirota bacterium. GTDB lineage: Bacteria > Nitrospirota > Thermodesulfovibrionia > Thermodesulfovibrionales > JdFR-86 > DAOUWH01. The sequence goes on along the minus strand of DAOUWH010000098.1, from coordinate 3,226 downwards.
AAAAAGGTTGTACCTTGCCGTCTCGGCGGTAAACGGCTGTGCAGCGCTTCCGGTCGAAGTTTAAGTCTATCGTATCCAGGTTAGGCCAGACCCGTACACCGATGCGCCGAAAGGTAGGGTGACGGGTATAGGTATATTTGCGGCGATCCAATAAATCCAGCACGTAGCGGAAAGTGTAATGAATCCCATAGTTATGTATCAGTTTAGCAATTAGACGAGGTTTTTTGAAAAGCGCCTCATTCCACGCCTGCCAGTTACGATCCGACTCAAAGGGCACGAGGTCTAAATCCAGGTCAGCTCGCATTGCGCAGAGACGGGGCCGTATGTGGTCCAAGCCGAGCGTGCGACCCAGGTGATCATAGAAGTCCTGCTGCTTTAGCCAAAGGTCATAATCAATGCCTCCCCGCTGACAGATTAGTTTTATAAGCTCGCTCATATAGTACTGGCCGCCCTCGATGTGGCGGCCCACCTCCACCATGCTGCGAAAGCGCACTTGGAGGATACACTTTTTCTGCTTCTCGAGCTCGAGCAACGGTCCGATCTGGTCTTCGTTGAGGCCCCTGGTAATCGTTGCCGAGAGAAAAAGGGACATGCCGAGCTGCTCCAGGTTATCCAACGCCTTTAGCTTGATATCCAGCAACGCCTGGCCATTGGTGCGGCGAAATACATCGTCATTTAACCCGTTCATGGAGAGGATCACGTAGTCCAGTCCTGCCTCTTGGAGACTACGTAAGTACTTCATGTCAGCGAGCTTAAGGCCGTTGGTTATCAAGATGGCCGTATGTCTCTTGTTCACAGCCCGAATGAGTTCGGGAAGATCGTCCCGACATGTTGGCTCGGCACCGCATAGTTCAACACGGGCCCCGCGCTTTTTGGGCAATTGGGCGCACAGCGTTTCCAGAGATGGTTCCTCAACATCTCTCATCCCTTCATAGCAGACAGGACACTTCAGGTTGCATCGAGAGGTTGTATAGAAATAGTGGTTCACGATGCGGTGCTTGCCTGCCAGCTCAGTATAGGCGAACCGCCTATAGAAATCGGCATCAGGCTCGACCAAAGCACTCCGTGTTTTGCCAGAGGAAAGGGCCTTATCAAAAAAGACAGCGCCGTTCCTCTCCACGATTCGGGCTGGACAGGGTTGTCTGGTTTCAGGATCAAGCGCTCTCGTCTCACCCAGCAGAACACCCTCACTGCTCATGTCCAGATCCCCTTCTGCTTTTTCATTAGAATATTCAAAAGATTGTTACAGGAAGTAATCTCCCCTGCGTCTTTGTATTTCAATTTAAAACATCCCCCCGCTTAAGTCAATGAAAAAAGGCGGCGCGCGAGGGGAAGTCCTTTTGGGGCTAAGCCCGGTGGCTTCCCTTTACATCCATCCCACGACTCCGGCCATGCCCATCGGCAAGAGGAATACCGCCATCGCCCGGAGGAGCTTTCCTATGTCCCGCCACCGGTCAGTTCCCGGGGCTCGGCGGGCTGCCCGTAGACGGAAACCTCAAGCTCGGCGTGCCCGTAGTGGAACCCCGAGGTAATGGGCAATCTTGCGATGGCTTTGAAGTGCCTGCCTTCAAGCCCCCCGTCATTGCTTAGCAGGTACAGCGTGTGGCCTCTGTTGAGGAAAAAGCCGAACATATTATCCAACTCCTCAGATGCGAGGTCTTCCTTGCCGAACAGCACGACCTTCTGCCCGAACGTAAACCTCAGGGGTGCCATGAGGTGAACGGGCGGAGGCTCGATGTTCTTGTCCATGAAGATGATGGGGTCCCCCTCAAACAGCGAGTCGATTTCCCCGAGGGCCAGGTACGTCTTGTCCGTCGGGATCTCCCGGGCATCGTCAAGGGACATGTACACTGATGGACCTAAAATTAGGAACATGACAATAACAAAGGCCTTCAGGTCTTTTCGCATAATGTAAAGCAGGCTTGCCGAAAGGCACACCGTCAGAAGTGGCACGGCCTCGCTGAGCAGGTACCTGGCATAGTAATAAAGATAGGGTGTCATATAGTTGATATATGTGTATACCACAAAAAAGTAGATAGCTAATGCTCCGACTAACAGATGTCTGTAACCCGAGCCACTTCGGGCCAGCAGCCTGTACAGCCCGTGGACCGACAGAAGGAAGGCTATAGGCGTCATCATTATCGCCAGAACAACGACGTTGTAGGACCGCAGGGCCTTGATGCCGTTGCCCGCCAAGTGCCATCTCGGGTCGCTAATGCTGTCCGTAAATGCGTAGCGGTAACCCTTGTATGCGAGGGCCAGGAATATAAGTATCATGACCCCAATGACGATAGGCTTCTTTTTTTGTTCAATCCTCCCTACTAACGCTCTCACCTTGGCCCTGTGTCTGCCGACCAGATAGACAGCGGTGGCTGCCAGCGCGCCGAACGTAGCGAACAAGGGCAGGACCCCGGGAAGAGAAATGTCAAAGCCGAGAGCCCTTCTGTAAATGTCAAACGCGTAAGGGAAAGAAAATATATACCCGTGGACAACGCTGTACATATAGAAGACGATCATGCCTATAAGTGCACCGGTAGCCGCCGACATGCGGGCCTTGTTGTCATCGTTGGCCCTGATGAGAAGGAGCAGTAAAACGAGGACAGGGATATATGTGAGCCCCGATATCCTTGTGAAGAATAGACAACCGAGCGACAGTACCGACATCAGGCAGAAGAATGCCCGGCCCTTTTCCCGGCCCATGGCCCGGATGAAATAATAAAGCCCTCCCAGCATGAACATGCCAGCCGTCACTTCTGTGACGGGGAACCTGGACATATACGCGTGGAGGGGGTTTGCCGCGAGTACCGCGGCGCTCATAAGCGCAGCCTCTCGGCTTTCCAGGACCAATCCCGTCAGCCTGTAGATCAGCAATATGGCAACAAGGCTGAAGATGAATAGCGGAAAAGTGGAATTTTGTACGCCTAACAGACTGTTTGAGATCGCAAACCATAGGGGGTGCAGATGATAGAATTGCGGTACGATTATCCCCTCCTCAAGGTCTTTAACGTAAAACCCGGGCGTGTAGTTGCCTTCGATTTTGCCGGGGACTGGCTTCCCCGTATGGAGGTAAGTGTTTTCAAGGTAGTATTCCTTTACTTTGTCGTTCTCGCTGACCTCAAGCAGGAGCTCGTCCTGAATAAAAATTTGCCCAGTCCGGCTAATGTTGTTGCCTACGTTTACGTATACGCCCTGGTCCTGTCCCCCGGTAATCCAGTTTGAGGGAGGA